>NZ_JBFEGN010000029.1:0-41814 GCF_047228825.1 Siminovitchia jepli | reverse complement strand
CAGTGAATCAGGATTCCTTTTATTAAACAAAACAATTCAAATTTCTACATTTATTGATATGCGGAAGATGGGATGCAACATTCCTATGATTCTACAAAATGATTCAGATTTAACGGATACCAATTCGGCAAAAACAAGTGCTATATAGGCTTATTTAAAATCTGTGAAAAGCCCCTGGCAAGTCCGGTCCCGGGGCTTTTCATTTCTTAGTTAGTTTCATAATTAAATGTGCAAGCAGTCCCTAAAGCAACTGCTTATTTTTCAATTCAACTTACCGATTTACTAAAATATTATGAAAGCAAGCCTGCCGAACGGAGCACGTGTTTAAATTCCTCTTCACTGGATTTATCCGGAAAAGACCGTTTCGGAACAATGTATGCACCCACTGAGTTGAAAAACAAAAAATAGTAATGTTCGTTTTCTTCCACCCGGTCGATCCCGGACCAGTTTACTTTTCTTTCTTCTGCCTGGTTCTTCTCGATAAAGCCTTCCTCTGAGGCATGAAACTCGTGGGGGCCGAGCATATTGCTGTTATCCCCCTCATTCAATGCCCTGTTGACATTTCTCATCGTATACCAATAGAAAAATTTGGGATAAAACACAACCCACGCAGCGGAAAGAAGAAGGAATCCAAGAAACAGTTCAATCGGAAATTCTCCCGTTGTTATCCAAAGAGCGAAAGGCACGGCCAAAAAAATTACCGGCATCGGAAAACGCTGCATAAACAGCATTTTTCGGACCGTTGCAGAGTGTTTTATATAGTGAAGATTAAATGCGAGATAATCTTCCTTCGTCAATTCGTATTTAAGGTTCATCCCCTGTTCCCCTCTCATCCGCCAAACACGGCATAAACTGCCCTGATGTTATTCTATCCCATCAAGCGCCTGCTTCAAATCAGCCCAAATGTCTTCCCAGGCCTCCAAACCGACTGACAACCTGATCAGTGTATCTGAAATTCCCATCTTTTCCCGTTCTTCCTTCGGAATAACGGAATGGGTCATCGTTGCGGGATGCTGAATAAGCGTTTCTGTATCGCCCAGGCTTACAGCAAGCTTGATAAGCTGAACGCGGTTTAAAATCTCCTGTGCATCTTTTTTCGCACCTTTTACTTCAAAGCTGATCATGCCGCCTGGACGTCTCATCTGCTTTTTGGCCAATGCATGTTGTGGAAATTCTTCATCACCGGGATAAAACATTTTTCCGACTTTAGGGTGTGATTTTAATTTTTCGGCAATTTTTTCGGCATTGTCACAGTGGCGGTCCAATCTTACAGCCAGTGTTTTTAAACCGCGCAAGAGAAGCCACGCGTCAAATGGAGAAATAACCCCTCCGATATCTTTTCTGACAGACGCGGCCATTTCCGCCATCTCTGCCTTGTCAGCCCCGACAACCATTCCGGCGATGACATCCCCATGGCCGCCAATATATTTGGTGGCGCTGTGCACTACATAGTCACACCCCAGGGCCAGCGGTTGCTGCAAATACGGGGAGCAGAACGTATTGTCCACCACTACACGAATATCATGTTCCTTCGCTACTTTTGCAACCATCTCCAGATCAACCAGCTTCATGGTCGGATTAATCGGCGTTTCAACATAAATGACGGCCGTTTCATCACGAATGGCACTGCGCAGCGTTTCTTCATCATCCATATTGATTAAATCGTGGTCAATGCCATATTTTTGCTTTAAAAGCTGCAAAAGGCCGAACGTGCAGCCGTAAATACCGTCCGAGCATAATATGTGGTCATTGGATTTCGTTAAATGAAATAACACGGCGCTCACTGCAGCCATTCCTGAAGTAAAAGCGAGTGCGGCCCCCCCATTTTCCAACGCCGCCATTCTTTCTTCCAGTACCGTAATTGTCGGATTGCCAAGCCTTGAGTAAATATGGCCCTCCGATTCGCCGGCAAAACGGCTTTCCCCCTCTTCCGCCGACGGGAAAGAGAATGTCGACGTTTGGAATAAAGGCGGGGTCAGGCTGCCTGCATGATCTGACGGATGATACCCTGCGTGTATTACTTTTGTTTCAATACGGTTGTTTTTTTTCACTGTGAAAACCTCCTAACACTTCTCTATCTCATTTTATGATATAAACGCCTGTATGGAAAGAAGTTCATTTTGCCGTCTTGAAGGCAACGATAGGACGAAACCTTATGCAAATCCAAAACAAAGTTAGCTCCCCGGCATAGCCTTCCAACAAACTTCCCCGGATCATGAATGTAAGGCCGAAGTACTTTAAGTTCCATGCACTTTTGAAGGTTCAGATTTTTGCCTGTCAGGTTGAAGGTTTAGACATCGCCAAATCGTGTTAAACAGTAGGAAAGAAGAACAACGGTTATCATTTCGTTATGATAGGTCCTTCTTTCTTTTTTTCGGGAATTTTGCTCTGCGAAATATTTTATACTAACGATTTTTGACAAGCTCATTACAATAAAAAAGGGGATCCAACGCAAGTACTGCCTAATAGTAGGAAGTATCTATTAAACAACACTTCGCCACCGGTTTTCGTCCTGTTTGGTAATCCGTTTTTCCCATCATTTATTCAGAAAATACATATTCTCGTCTTCTTTCCAAATCAGGATAGTAAAAATGGTTTATCCACATTCATTTTTTACTGTAAAAAAATGGGTTCTGTATTAAATTCTTGTAACAAATAGTAGATTTTTCATGCATGATAGACTACTTATGATAAACTTGATGTTAATTAGTAGATCTTTAGGAGGGCTATTTAATGAGTAAAAAGTCTATTTTTACCTTATTTTGTAAAATTTCGACGGACTTTGGAGGGACTTTTGTATGAATAAAAGACTGGTAGGCGCTGCGACAGTAGCTATTATGGCGACTACTTTTGCCGGAAAAGCCTCTGCAGCAAGTTACGAGGTCAAAGCTGGGGACAGTCTTTGGAAAATAGCCAATCAATTTAAGGTGAGTGTACCCCGCCTGAAGGAAATGAATAATTTACATTCTGATATTATTTATCCAAAACAAGT
This sequence comes from Siminovitchia jepli, assembly GCF_047228825.1. NCBI lineage: Bacteria > Bacillati > Bacillota > Bacilli > Caryophanales > Bacillaceae > Siminovitchia > Siminovitchia jepli. Next base: position 38,822 of record NZ_JBFEGN010000029.1, on the reverse strand, counting down.
ATTAAATGTTGACGCATCCCCTAGCTCCGCCGCAGCAAAGAACGATACAAATACAGCTTCTTCAAACACGGGCCATTCAGCGCCAGGTTCAAACAGTACATATACAGTCAAGTCTGGAGATTACTTAATTAAAATAGCGAATATGTATAATATGTCCGTTGCACAATTGAAATCCTTAAACGGGCTCACTTCCGATCTGATCAGGGTCGGGCAGGTTTTAAAAGTTTCAGGAACAACGAATGGTTCATCTGGACAAGCTGCGCCGGCAACATCACCTGCACCCGCTTCCGGATCCGGCGGCAGCAACGGAAACAAAACGCCGGCAACATATAAAGTTGCAGCGGGAGATACACTAAGCAAGATCGCGGCACGTTATGGAACAACCGTGAATAACATCAAACAGTTGAACGGGCTCAGTTCTGACCTGATATTTGCGGGACAAACCCTGAAAGTAAGCGGTACCGCATCGGGAAACCGTTCGACAAACCAAGTCAGCCCGGTCTCATCCCAACCGGTCAAGTCTACCGGATCAAGCGTCATAAATACTGCAAAGAAATTAATCGGAACGAAATATGCCTGGGGCGGATCTTCACCTTCCGGTTTTGACTGCAGCGGATTCATATACTATGTATTTAAGCAAGCAGGCCATGGCATAATCCGGACAAGCGCAGAGGGGTATTATAATCGCTCTTATTATACAAACAAACCGCAGCCGGGAGATTTGGTCTTTTTCAAAAATACTTATAAAAAAGGAATATCCCATCTCGGCGTCTACCTTGGCGGCGGACAATTTATTCACGCTGGCAATAACGGTGTTGAAGTTTCCAGCTTGAGCAATTCTTATTGGAAGAGCAAGTTTGACAGCTATAAAAAATTATATTAATCATTTTCCGCAGCGCAAATTTGCGTTGCGGTTTTTGTTTTTGATTATTGCTGTTCCCTCCGCATAAAATGATGCACTGACCCGAATAATAAGACCTAAAACCCTATTGGGGAGTGAGCGGTAAATGGCAAAAAAAATACTTGCCCTCTTTCTGTTATTCGGGACACCTTTTTTGGCCCCTTGGAAAGGGGAAGAAAATCATTCCAACAGCCTGAAGAAAAATGTCATTTTTATGGTCATGGACGGTACAAACGCCGATGTGATCACATTGGCCAGGCATTACAAAGGAGCGCCGCTCGCACTTGATTCCATTTTAACAGGCGGCGTAAAGACATATTCCTCCCAATCTGCCATTACGGATTCGGCTGCAGCAGCGTCTGCGATGGCGACCGGCCATAAAACATTAAAGGATTACATCGGCATGGTGCCATATCAAGCTGCGGACGGAAAGAATAGAGGACGTCCAGTGGCTAACATAATGGAAGCGGCCAAGGCTAAAGGACTGGCAACCGGAATCGTGGCGACATCCCCTGTCCAGCACGCCACTCCCGCCGCTTTTTCATCCCACACGATGAGCCGCCATAACATGCATGAAATTGGCAAGCAGCAGGCACATCAAAATATTGACATCCTGCTGGGCGGCGGGAAACGGTATTCATCCGTCAATGAAGGCAGAGATGTCCAAATTGTCCGTACTAAATCCGAGTTGGATAAAGCAAAAGGAAAATCGCTCCATGGCTATTTCGCCGAAGAAGAAATGGCCTACGACATGGATCGGAAAAAATTGAAACCGGAACAACCATCCCTTGCAGATATGACAAAAAAGGCTTTAGGCATGCTATCCAGTCACCCAAAAGGCTTTTTTCTCTTTATCGAAGGCAGCAAAGTCGATTATGCCGGGCATAAAAACGATCCGGTCGGCATGATCAGCGAGGCGCTGGCTTTTGATGCAGCCGTAGAGGAGGCGCTGGCCTTTGCCAAAAAACATCCAAACACGCTTTTAATCGCCGTCGCCGACCATGGAAACAGCGGTTTGACGATGGGAAATAAGCAAACAGACCAAACATATGCTGAAACGCCTGCGGAAATGTTTGTAAACCCCCTCAAAAAAGCCTCATTAACGGTTACCGGGGCTGTTTCCCTGTTAAAAAAAGACCGATCCAATTTGGAAGAAGTTCTTCATCTTTACGGTTTGGATGGACTCGAACAAAGGAAAATCAGGAAAATCAGGGAAAGCAGGGATATTGAAAAAGAGCTTGTTAGCCTGATGGCGGAACGGGCCCACCTCGGATTCACTACCCGCGGTCACTCAGGGGAGGATGTATTTCTTTACTCGTTTGGTCCGAAGAAACCTGCAGGACTCATCAATAATACCGATCTTCCCACAAAAGTGGCGGCGCACCTGGAGCTTGACTCCCTTTCTGAATTAACGAACAAGCTCTTCATCCCTGCCAAAGATTATTACGAAAAAAGAGGATACGAAACGGAAAATAACATAAAAAGAGATAGCGACGCCGTATTTGTCGCCAAGAAAGGAAAAACCGTCATCGAATATCCTGCGAATGAAAATAAAAGAAAAGTAAATGGCCGTGAAGAAACATTGCCCGGTATCGTTGTTTTTAACGGGGACACGTTTTGGATTCCTAAATAAGAAAAGCGCAAGCTCCTGTTTATCGACGTACAGACTGGAGTGCCTCTGACGAGATAAAGGAAACACGGCGAGGAACGCAGGCGCAAGCGCGACGTTCCTGTCGCTTCGCCTGCACTAGCACGTCCTGTGCGGCGGCAGGCTCAGGCGGCGACGTCCTGTCGCTTCGCCTGCACTAGCACGTCCTGTGCGGCGAAGTTAGATACAGAAAAGTTTCTTTTGAAAAAAATTTTCTTAGCACGTTATGCTTTCTTGACTTGTAAAAAAAAAGACCAGCTCCATACTGGCCTGGCAAAATGGGGATATCCTGCGGGGAGTGATCTAGAAAGGATAAAATAATATTGTATTGTCATTCTTTCTTGAGGAAGATTTGTTGCTTGGAAAGAGAGGGGCGGCCGGGAAGATGTTCACCATGAAGAAGTTCAAGCTGGTATACCCGCTCGGTGAGAGAATGGATTTTTTCATTGGCTTTTCCCAGCATAAAAATGAGGTCACTAATGAGTTTTTCCAGCGATTGATATTTGGGGGTCTGTTTCAAGCATTCACCTCCCTGATCCCGAACGTTTCAGCAGGTGGCTTCGAGGGCTTCTCCTGTGGCGGCCTTCCGCCCATAAACTTGACGGAATCCGCAACTACTTCGGTAACATAAACTTTTTTTCCATCTTGGTTTTCATAATTTCTCGTTTGAATTTTACCGATTACACCGATGATGGACCCTTTACTGCAATATTTGGCGGTGTTTTCAGCAGTTTTGTTCCATAATGTGCAAAGGACAAAGTCTGCATCATATTCACCATTGGCATTTTTATAATGGCGGTTTAAAGCAAGCGTAATGTTGAGTACCGCCCTGCCCTCCATTGTATACCGCAGCTCGGGATCCTTGGTTAACCTGCCTACCAACGTTACCTGGTTTATCAATCCATCACTCCTTTCTGTATTTTCATACTTAGTATATAGGGACTAATGACCCATTGTAAAACGGGCAAAATTCACTTTTTTGCCAAAACGGCCCCCGAAAACTGAATGATCCTGAAATTACTGACGTTTTTCATAAAGCCTTGATTCCAAAAAATAAAAAGAGAACAAATTTGTTTTTTCATGAACAAAAAGGCCAAAATCGGCTCCAGCGATACAAAGACGCGACAAAATGTTATAATTTTATAAAAGAACGTATGGAGGAGACGCGGTTTGAAAACCTTTAAAATCGTTGCCCTGCAAATATTGGAAAAAAAGGAATCCAGGAATATTCCCCTTAAGGATGGTTTAATTGTCAATAAAGAAAACGACGATGGCAGCTGGGTCATTGAAGCGTTTGTCGATGCCCAATACAAACCGTATTTTGACTCATTGCGTGAAAATAACAGGCCGCTGGAGATACGGGTTATTATTACCCATGCAGCCAATGATCCGGCCCCTTTCACTGTAAAGATCCACAAAATTGTAGATATGAACGACCATATAAGCGTTTTGTTTACAGGGCGCCTGAGCAAAAGGCGAAACGAGTATTTGGAGCTGCTCCTCGACGATTTGATCAAGGAAGGCCTGGAGGGACAAGCACTGCTGGCCGAATTTAAAGCAAGAATGAGGATTGGCAAAAAGCCTTTGGGAACAACAAAATCAACATAAAAAAGCAGGGCATTGACCCCGCTTTTTTATTGATTGTCTTTATTGTTGTTCAGGTTCGGATCGTTATTCAGGTTATTATCTGCATCATTCATCCGGCCGTTGTCATCGAGGTTATTACCGTTGTTGTTCGTGCCGTTGTTACCGTTGTTGTTCGTGCCGTTATTGGTGTCATTCGTACCATTATTATCATCGACTACACCATTGTTGTTGTCGTTTGGAGGCGGCGGCTGCTGATCATTATTGTTTGCGCATCCGACCAGAAGCAAAGATGCCAAAGCAGCTCCTCCAATCAATTTTGTCACTTTCGGATTCATTTGGTAAGCTCCTTTTAGATTTATTAGTCCCGCTTTTTACGGGCAGATCGGCATTGCCGATTTTCCGTTTTCTGTTGGACCCTTTAGGCCTGACATTAGCTTTCCCAAATTCCCCAAAAATCTTCAAAAAAATTTACAAAAGGACTTTTTTGTAAAAGCATCCCTCCCACTCTCCATATAACCATTATTCTCCAAGAGCAAACATGATTTCCGTTTCACAAACGATTTCATTATTTACAGCAGCGACCCCTTTGCCTTTCCCGACCGTACCTTTGACGCGGATCATTTCCACTTCCAGCCTTAATTGGTCGCCCGGCTTTACTTGCCGTTTAAAGCGGCATTTGTCAATCCCGCCAAAAAAAGCAAGTTTTCCCCTGTTTTCCTCCTTTTTAAGCATCGCAACAGCACCCACCTGTGCCAGCGCTTCCACAATCAGTACTCCAGGCATAACAGGATAATGCGGGAAATGCCCATTAAAAAAGTCTTCATTTGCCGTTACATTTTTTATGCCAACAGCACGCTTCCCTTCTTCCACTTCAAGGATTTGGTCAACAAGCAAAAAAGGATAACGATGGGGAATAATTTCTTTAATTTGGTTGATATCAAGCATATTTTTGTTCCTCCTAAAAAATGTAATTGAAAAGGAAGGCTTCATGCCTTCCGTTAACGGTCTTTATTTACAAAATCAATAATATGGGTCCAAGTGGATTTTTTCAAGGCATCCTGGGGCTTACCATCACCAATGACGCTGTATCCGACGATAATGCCGGCAATTAAGCAGATAAAAAAGGAAAGGATGATGACGAGTGTCCGGAGCCAAATGGGAACAAGGCGGACCTTGATTTTTTTCGGGGAGCGTTCCTTTTCTTTTGCTTCATGCTGTTTTTCCTCTTTGCTGATCGTTTTGACTTCTTCTTCACTTACAAATTTGGCTGACATAGTAAAACCCCTTCTATCATCCGATAGCAAGTCACCGGATCCCATTTACAAGTCCTGTCATTTGATCGGCAATCGTCACAGATCTTGACTGAAATTGAATTGAGCGTTGGGCAGTCATTAAGTCGGTCATTTCTTTTCCAATATCAACATTGGATGACTCAAGGGCGGCCGGCTGGATTGAGATTTCATTGCTTCTTTCTCCATTTAATTCCGTATACAATGCTTCAGGATTTACATCCCCGGCCAATTCGTCCGGAATTCCAATCAGCGAACCGCCTTTTTGCTCCATAAACTGCGGGTTGGTTAACGAGATCACTCCCAACCGGAATCTCATTTGCTGTCCGTTTGCCAAACGGGCTTCAAACAAGCCCGGCTGGATCATGGACCATTGCTCAACTTTAGACGGAACAGTGATGGACTGATTGTTTTCCGTAAGAACGGGGTGCCCTTCTTTCGTAGTCAGGATGAATTCCCCGTTTTGAGCCAATTGAAAGCCAAGCTGGCCATTTCTTGTAAACTGGACGGAACCATTTTGGGCACGCACTTTTAAATATTGATTCTCTTTTGTAAAAGCCATATCAAACGGGCGCCCAGTTGTTTTTAGAGACCCCTGCGCAACAATCATCGCCGCTTGCGATAATCTGGCGCCGACTGATTGACGAATCCCGAAGGCAGATGTTCTTCCCGCTTCCTCTGCCGTGTTTGGCTGATTATTGATTTGCTGGGCGATTAGGTCGGCAAAAGACGCTTCTCTTTTTTTATAACCGTTCGTCTCTGAATTGGCGATGTTATGACTGATCAAATCAATTTGTTTTTGCAGTTGGTTTAATGTGTTTACTGCCGTGATCATTGTCCTGTTCACTGTTCGTTCACCCTCTTATTTATCCATTGAGCCTTCCGATTTCATTGACTGCCTTGTCCAGGCTCTTGTCATACGCTTGCAGCACTTTTTGGTTTGCTTCAAAAGCCCGATAGGAGGCAAGCATGTCTGTCATGGATCTTGCAAGGTCGACATTTGATCCTTCTATAAAGCCTTGTGAAATCTCATAGGTTCCGTTTTCTGCCATGGGCAGGAGCGCACCGTTTTCTGTCCTGTACAATCCGTCTCCCTCTTTAAGAAGAGTGTCCGGATTTTCTGAAACAGCAAGCCGCAGCCGGGCTCCCTGAACACCGTTTTCAATAATGCGGCCTTCACCGTCTACGTGAAATTGGCTGCTGTTGACGCGAATCCGGTTTGAGTTTTCATCCAGGACATAATAACCGCTTTCCGTCGTTAAAAAACCGGATGGGTCAACCGTAAAACGGCCATTTCTTGTATATTTCACCTGGCCATTTTGCTCGATTGAAAACAGCACAGCCCCATTCCCGCGGTCCGATACAGCCAAATCCGTTGGACGGTCTGTCTGCCGCAAATCCCCCTGTATAAACCGGGGAATGACTTCCTGAACATATACTCCCGTATGTAAAGAGCCTATCCGCCGGCTCTGAATCATTCCCGATGGATCCATCCGGTCCAACAGCATTTCCGGAAAAGCACGGGAGTACGCCTGATCTGCTTTATAGCCGGGTGTTTGCGCGTTTGCCATATTGTTTGACAACATTTCGGTCTTCCGCTGTGAAGCATACATGCCCGATACAGCAGTATAAAGGCCTCTTAACATAAATGCGCCTCCTTGTTAAACGAAATTTCTCCTGGCAATCCGGTCCATGTTTTCAAGCATGATTCCCGTACCTGTCGCAACAGCATCCATCGGCTGTTCTGCGATCAGAACCGGAACTCGAAGTTCTTCGGCAAGCAATTGGTCGATTCCGTGGAGAAGGGCACCGCCTCCAGTCAGGATGACGCCCCTGTCGATGATGTCTGCAGACAATTCGGGCGGCGTTTTTTCCAGCACATTTTTGGCTGCCTGAACAATGACATCCACCGACTCTTTTAATGCACATTCGATTTCGCCGGAACTTACCGTAATGGTCCTCGGCAGCCCGGTTACCATATCACGGCCGCGTATTTCCATTTTTTCATCCCTGGAACCCGAAAATACGGTTCCAATCTCCACTTTGATGTTTTCGGCGGTTCTTTCACCAATCAGGAGCTTGTACTCTTTTTTAATATAATTCAAAATATCGTTATCAAAATTGTCTCCGGCCATTTTGATCGAAGCGGATGTAACAATATCACCCATGGAAAGCACAGCCACATCCGTTGTTCCTCCGCCGATGTCAATGACCATATTGCCGCTTGGCTGGAAAATATCCATGCCGGCTCCGATCGCGGCCACCTTTGGTTCTTCTTCCAAATACACTTTTTTCCCGCCGCTTTTTTCAGCAGCTTCCCTGATGGCTTTTTGTTCGACACTTGTAATATTCGTCGGGCAGCAAATCAGAATACGCGGCTTGGATAAAAAGCCCTTGACGTTTAATTTATTGATAAAGTGCTTGAGCATGGTCTCCGTAACATCAAAATCGGCAATGACCCCATCCTTCAGGGGGCGGATCGCAACGATGTTTCCTGGAGTCCGGCCAACCATGCGCCTCGCTTCTTCCCCCACCGCGAGCACCCTGTTCGTATTGCGGTCTATGGCCACTACAGACGGTTCATTCAATACGATGCCTTGTCCTTTTACATGTATTAAAACGTTTGCCGTCCCCAAGTCAATGCCGATATCTTTTGCAAACATTCAAATCCCTACTTTCATTTAAATAAAAAATGATATATGTATTTCGTCCCATGTTAGATTTCCCTAATGCAATATTCTATCATACCTTTGCAATTAAAAGGAGATCGTTTATAAAAAAACTTGACAAAATTGCCGTTTTTTCCACATGAAATGACAAATGTAAAGAAGAAGGCCATTGCCTTCCTCGCCATTATTTTTGCAATTCAGCTTTTTTATATTTCTGCTTCGTCGCTTCTCCCCCTCGTAAATGCCTGATTGATTTATGATACTCCAATATACTTTTTACTTGACCGGCCAATTCCGGATTAATTTCCGGCAGCCGCTCGGTTAAATCTTTGTGGACAGTACTTTTGGATACGCCAAACTCCTTCGCAATCATGCGAACTGTTTTTCTCGTCTCCACGATATACCTTCCAATCTTGATTGTTCGCTCTTTGATGTAATCGTGCACACCACTCGCCCTCCCTGAATTGGATGTGAGGAGTGTGAAATGAGACTCGTTTTATAAAAGGTACTGGGTCTGCTTTTTCGAAAAACCGTCGTTTTCCAAAGCATACTGCTCGGCTGGAAAATTATTTTTTACAAGAAAATCACTTTTTACGGAGAATAAACAAATATTTAACTGAATGTGGGATCCATGTTAACGATTGCTCACCTCAAGCACTCTCTATTTTTTGTTGGTGTTTGTATCATCTTATTTGTCCTGTGAACGATATATGCCCGAAAAAGCCAATAAGGACAAGGGTAGGAATAAATCCATTGCAGAAACAAGCTGGCTGCAGGCACTCTTGGGCAAAATAAAAAAGACAAGCGAATCAGCTTGCCCAATATCTTGAGTTTATTATTCTTCAGTTTCTTTTTTTTCAGGTTGTAATTCTTTTCCGGTTTCCGTTTGTTCCTGTTCTGAATCGCCGGTGCCTTCTTCAACTTCATTATTTGTTTCACCGGACGTGTCAGCCGGTTTTTCGACTTTTTCAAAAGCGGTAAATGGCTGTCCAAAGAAATCAATCGGGTTCAGTGCTGTATTGTCTTTTCTAATTTCGAAGTGGACATGAGTTTTCGCCTCTTTGTTAAATTGGCTTGTTCCCGAAGTCGCGAGGACATCTCCTTGTTTAACATGTTCTCCCGTCTTCACTTTCATGTCTTTTACAGACTGGTAAATGGTTTTAATGCCATTTTCATGCTCAATTTCAATGACATTGCCAAGCAGGGGGTCTTGTCGCGCGGAGTCGACTTTCCCGCTGAGTGATGCAACTACTTCAAATTCCGACCCATCTTTCATGGCAATATCGACACCCATGTTGGGACGATATGTGCTTCCATCAACGATGAGGGCGGCTTCTTTCTCTTCCGTGGATGCTTTTGTATCGAAAAATTGCGTGACAATGTTGGCTTCATCTTCATTTTTGACAGGCATTGCGACATTTTCAAAAGCCTGATTCACCTCAACGACTGAATCCTCGCCTGACATCCCCGTTAAATTCTTGCTGTTTTTTGTCAAGTTTTGATCGTCCGCTGTATTTTTACCTGCGGATTGGTACCAAAACAGCATCGAAATGAGCAATGCAGCACTTGCAAGATAAATGGCCGGAAACACCCACCGCTTTTTAAAAAAGTTTTTTAGAGAAGATCGTTTCTTTTCTTCCTCTCTCATTTTCATCACCTCTGCCATCATTGTGAACAAAAAGGCAGAATTATATACTTAAAAACGAGAAATTAACATCTTATTTTTCCGAAACGCCAAAAATTTATTCATCCATTGAAGAAAGCTTTTTTTAAAGTTAGAAAAAAATGCCGGCCCCCTGATGAGGCCGGTTTTTTTTATTGGCTGCTTGCCATGATTTTATCATACTGCCGGACACTGGAAATCGAGATTCCCTGATAATAGTGCCGGACAATGTCCTCATAGTTTTTTCCTTCTTTTGCCATTCCATTGGCGCCGTATTGGCTCATCCCGACACCATGCCCATACCCTTTTGTTGATACAATAATGGTGTCCCCTTTCCTTTCCCAGCTGAAATCCGTTGATTGAAGACCGAGTTTTTCGCGAATTTCTCTGCCTGTGAAAGTTTTTCCGGCGATGGACACTTTCGCCACTTTTTTTCCCGAAGTACGTTTTGTAATTGTTCCAATGTCATTGCTGTTTTCAAGATTGATGTTCAGCTTTTGTTGAAACTCTTTAATACCAAATACTTTTCTGTCCTGAAATTTTGGGGAATGAGCGTCCCATGGACTTTCAACGCTTTTTAAATAAGGAACGGGACTGCTCCAATATTCTTCCGCATTTTCGGTGTAACCGTTGCTCGTTGAAAAAAAGGAGGCATTAATCGGTTTTCCGTTATACGTTAGTATTTCTCCTTTTGTCGCTTCAACTGCTTCTTTAATCTTTTTCATCTTCCAATCGTAATCCTTGCCCCAAAGCAGTTGCAGCTCTTGCTTGTTTTTAAATACCTGATGGTTTACGGTATCAGAAACATCGGCATCATGCGGTACATGATCATCTTTTGAATGTAGAAGATGATTGACAATGTATGTTCTTGCGGTCAAAGCTTGCGCTTTTAAGGCCTCTTCTTCAAACTCCGCCGGCATTTCCGATGCGACAACTCCTTCAACATACTCTTCGAGCTGGATTTTTTCCACTTTATTCGTTGCTGTGCGAAAAACGGCCACTTCGGCAGCCGGCTGGGCCTTATCGTGGCGCACCTCGGGGGAGCCTGCTTCTTCACCCAATTGGGCCCCCGCTCTTTCACTGGAAAAAGGCAAGACGAGTAAGGACGGAATAAGAAAAGAAACGGCAAATAAAAGAATGGAAATGGCTAAAACGGTTTTCAATGGTTTCATGCCTGATGCCTCCAATATGAAATTAGAGCGGTCCGGATTCCGACCGCCTTGATTCAATTTATTCAAGAGGACAAGCATTTATGCTCATTATGGCAAAAGGCAAACCATCGTCGAGGTTTGCCTTTTGCAAATTTATACCCACCCGGCTTCTGGCCCCTGACTTGGATTTGTCTAGGAGTTTAAGCTTATGTCTGTTTTGAAGCTTTGCTCTTCCAATCCAAACTCATCGGTTTCAACTTGTACCCGTTCAATATCCGCTCCAAGCATCTGGAGCTTTTTATGAAAATCCAAATAACCGCGGTCAAGATGTTTTAATTCTGTTACACGTGTATAGCCCTCGGCCCTGAGTCCGGCAATGATGAGTGCGGCAGCGGCCCGCAGGTCTGTTGCTGCCACTTCTGCCCCTTGCAGGTTGCTCGGCCCTTCAATGATGACCGAACGGCCTTCGATCTTAATGTTGCTGTTCATTCTCCGGAATTCTTCCACATGCATAAATCGGTTTTCAAAAACGGTTTCGGTAATGACACTTGTACCCTCTGCACAGAGTAAGAGTGCCATCATTTGGGATTGCATGTCTGTCGGAAAACCGGGATAAGGCATCGTTTTGACGTCAACGGCCTTTAGTTTTTCCGGGCCTATGACCCTCAGTCCGTCTTTTTCTTCAATAATTTCAACGTTCATTTCTTCGAGTTTTGAGACGAGCGAAGCAAGATGCTCGGGTACGGCACCGTGTACAAAGATATTGCCTCCGGTAATTGCCCCGGCCACCATGAAGGTCCCGGCCTCGATTCGATCCGGAATGATCGTATGGTCGGCTCCATAAAGCCTTTCGACCCCTTCGATTTTTATCGTGGCTGTACCTGCTCCTTTTACGACGCCTCCCATTTTGTTTAAGTAATTGGCGAGATCGACAATTTCAGGCTCCTTCGCACAATTTTCAATAATTGTTGTACCTTTGGCCAATACTGCAGCCATCATGATATTTTGTGTTGCGCCGACACTTGGAAAGTCCAAGTAAATCTTTGCGCCTTTTAGTTGCCTTGCCGATGCTTCAATGTAGCCATTTCCCACTTCAACAGAAGCCCCCATTGCTTCAAATCCTTTTAAATGGAGATTGATCGGGCGTGAACCAATTGCACAGCCGCCCGGAAGTGCAACCCGCGCTTTGCCTTGTCTTGCCAGGAGCGGACCCATAACAAGAACGGAAGCCCTCATTTTGCGAACATATTCAAAAGGCGCTTCATTTTTCAATTCATTCGAAGCATTAACATATACTGTTTTATTCTCAAAATATACGTTTGCATTTAAATGACGCAACACTTCACCAATTGTAAATACATCGGAGAGAGTTGGTACATTTCGTATAATGCTTTTTCCTTCGCTAGCCAATAGGGATGCAGCGATTACAGGCAATACAGCGTTTTTGGCACCTTCAACAACTACGGTGCCGCTGAGCCTTTTCCCGCCGCGGACGATGATTTTTTCCAAAAGTATTCCCCTCCGCGTCCATTTTCTTAATATTAATATTCATTTGTTAAGATGGGTGTGCCTATCACGAAGGATGTGCGTCCCGTCCTGTTCTTTCGCAATCCAAGCTGTAAATTCATTTTTTGTTCAGTTAAAGAAATCGATTGTGAAAAAAGAGAGGAGTAAGCAGAAATGGAGTAAAAGCCCTTTTCTTTAAGCGCCTCTTTTTCCTCCGCTTGGAAAAATCGCAATAAGTCATTTGTCAAATTTCCGTCATCTTCATTGAATACGCCTTTGATACAAGAGAAAACGAGCATATTGCCTTTAAACAATCGGTCTATTCTGGATTGGAGGATTTCCCCGCTTTTCCTGGATATGCGGGAATTCCACGTTTCCCCCGTCATTTCGTATGATAGATAAGCTGGACCTCCGTCTTTTTCCATGGTGACTACTTTGATCGTTTCAAGAAAGTGATCATGTTCCAAACGCGCCGTCACGTTGTCTTTATCGTTGCTTGAAGAAACAGTCCAAACCCATTCGGGAAACTGGCTTTTCAAGTTATGTATGAACTGATCCTTCTCTGAAAGATCAATCGTTTCTCTTGTATATAGAGACCATTCAATGATCGTCCCGGATTTATGGGAAATTCCGCGTACCAATTGATCCATGTCCGAGTCCCGGAGATTGGCCGCATTGGTGTTATTCCCAATTAAAGAGGCAATCAAACTGATCATAACCATTATTTGCAAAAAAATAAAGAGATGTTTTTTTCTCATCGTATTTTCCCCCTTGGTACAAGTGTTGCCGCCAAGAGAGATGTCATACTGAGAGAAAAACAACAAAATAAGACAAACGCAAATTCTATTATACCTTATTTCGACACCATTCTTCACCTGATTCAAATCATAACAACAAATTGTCAATAATAAATGGGTAATTAGAACTATATTTATAAAAGATATTGAAGTTGTCTGGACCAGTTGAGGTAATCAAGAAAAAAATTGCTCACGGAAGAACCGATGGCAATTGTTAATATAATATATAACAATCTTGCCTGAAAGACACGGTTTGCACTAAGCAATTTATCAAAATGGAGTGCTTGCAATGCCCAAAAAGTAATGCCAATAAATACAAGGTGAGAAATGATGCTTACGAGGGCCTGCTGTCCAATTTCCAGTCCGTCGATCATGAAACCCTCCTCCTTGTCATGTAACAGAATGTTCACCACAACACCTTCCGATCTCATGACCAGAAGGTGTTGGGGTGATGTAGTCTGTTTTTATCTATTCTGATACACTTCTATTCGATTCATGGCACGTCTAAGCGCAAGTTGTGCCCGCTTAAAGTCTATATCGTCCCGCTTTGCCTCTAAATATTGCTCCGCTCTGGCTTTGGCAGCCTGGGCACGTGCGATATCTATGTTTTCGGCTATTTCTGCGGATTGGGCAAGAATTGTCACTTTTTCCGGGCGAACTTCCAAAAAGCCGCCGCTGACTGCAACATATTCGGTTTTCCCTGCTTTTTTCAAACGGACTGCACCAATTTCAAGTGGTGCCACAAAAGGAATATGGCCTGGCAGAATTCCAAGCTCACCGGTTTCGGCTTTCGTACTGACCATTTCCACTTCGGATTCATAAACGGGGCCGTCCGGAGTGACAATGCTAACTTTTAAAACATTCATATGATCGCCTCCTCGTCCCTCGTTATACTTCGACGCCCATTTCCTCGGCTTTTTTCACCGCATCTTCGATCGGTCCGACGAGACGGAATGCATCTTCTGGAAGATGATCATATTTCCCTTCAAGGATTTCTTTAAAGCCCCGGACGGTTTCTTTTACAGGAACATAGGAGCCTGGCTGTCCTGTAAACTGTTCAGCCACATGGAAGTTTTGGGACAAGAAGAATTGAATCCGGCGGGCACGGCTAACGACCAATTTGTCCTCATCGGATAGTTCATCCATACCGAGGATCGCAATAATATCCTGTAATTCTCTATACCTTTGAAGTGTTTGCTGTACTTTACGCGCAACTTCGTAATGCTCCTCCCCTACAATTTCAGGAGATAGAGCCCTGGATGTAGATGCCAGCGGATCGACCGCAGGATAAATTCCCATCTCGGACAATTTACGCTCCAGGTTTGTCGTTGCATCCAAGTGGGCAAACGTTGTTGCCGGAGCAGGGTCAGTGTAGTCATCCGCAGGTACATAAATAGCCTGGATGGATGTTACGGATCCCACGTTTGTTGAAGTAATACGTTCTTGCAGCTGGCCCATTTCCGTGGCAAGTGTAGGCTGGTAGCCAACCGCTGAAGGCATCCGGCCAAGAAGGGCGGAAACTTCAGAACCTGCCTGTGTAAAGCGGAAAATATTGTCGATAAAGAACAGAACGTCCTGTCCTTGTTCATCACGGAAGTATTCAGCCATTGTAAGACCCGTCAGGGCAACGCGCATACGTGCTCCCGGAGGCTCATTCATTTGCCCGAATACCATTGCTGTTTTCTCGATAACGCCTGAATCTTTCATCTCAAAGTAAAGGTCGTTTCCTTCACGCGTACGCTCCCCAACGCCGGCGAAAACCGAGATCCCTCCGTGTTCTTGGGCGATGTTGTTAATCAATTCCTGGATCAAAACGGTTTTACCTACACCCGCTCCCCCAAAGAGGCCGATTTTTCCACCTTTAATATATGGGGCAAGCAAGTCGACAACTTTTATGCCCGTTTCCAAAATTTCTACCTCTGTGGAAAGCTGTTCGAATTTTGGAGCGCCGCGATGAATGGAATCGCGTCTTGCGCCGGGATCAATCTCTTCGTTCAGGTCAATGGGTTCACCCAAAACGTTGAAGACACGTCCGAGTGTAACGTCCCCTACGGGGACGGAAATGGGAGCACCTGTATCAATGACTTCCATGCCCCGTTGAACGCCGTCGGTAGATGCCATGGCGATTGTACGAACTGTATCGTCACCAAGATGAAGGGCGACTTCCAGCGTCAGGTCAATATTTACTTCTGTGTCTGATTTTGCATTGTATTTTACTTTTAACGCATTGTAAATTTCAGGGAGATGGCCGTCGGCAAATTTCACGTCGACAACCGGTCCCGTCACTTGCAGAACCTGTCCTTTGTTCATTACTTCCCCTCCTACCTGGGTTGTGATGTTATTTAAAAGCCGTTCCCATTATTCAAGTGCTGCCGCACCGCCGACAATTTCAGTAATTTCCTGGGTGATCGCAGCCTGGCGGGCACGGTTATAGGTTAAAGTAAGACTGTCTATCAATTCGGCCGCATTGTCCGTTGCACTCTTCATTGCAGTCATACGGGCTGCATGCTCACTTGCTTTTCCGTCAAGAAGTGCACCGTATATCAAACTTTCCGCATACTGTGGCAATAACACTTCCAATATCGCTTCTGCAGAAGGTTCATATTCATAGGACATTAACTTTGTTGCAGATCCCAAGTCCGTAAGAGGCAATACTTTTTTCTCGGTCACTTCGTGGTTCAGCGCACTGACAAAGTGATTGTAGTACATATATAATTCATCAAACGTACCGTCCGAGAACATGGCCACTGTACTTCTTGTAATCCCCATAATGTCCGCAAATGAAGGCTGATCAGGAAGCCCTGTAATTTCAGATACGACGTTCATTTTCCTTTTCAGGAAAAAGTCCCGCCCCATTCGGCCAACCGCGATGATGGCATATTCGTCATTGCTTTTATGTCTTTCCTGGATTTTGGAATGCACCGCCCGCAAAATGCTGCTGTTATAGGGACCGGCCAGGCCGCGGTCGGCTGTAATGACCAAATATCCGGTTTTTTTAACGGGCCGGGATTCGAGCATTGGGTGCCTGATGTCCTTGCTTCCGAGAGCGATACTGGCTGCGACCTCCTGGATTTTCTCCATGTAAGGAACAAACGATTTCGCATTGGTTTCGGCACGGTTCAACTTGGCCGCTGAGACCATTTCCATCGCCTTTGTTATTTGGCTCGTTTTTTTCGTTGAATTAATACGGGATTGGATATCACGTAATGATGCCACTTGTTTCACCACCCTGCCTGTTTAATTCTTGAAAGTGCGGACGCCGGCAGCTTTTAAGTATCCGGGAAGCCTGGCGTCCTTTTTCCGAAGATCAGAAAGCATAAATTGGCAGTTCGCCAATTTTACCAAGTCCGACCTCCCGCCTCTCACTGCTAAGAAAGAACGTGTTAGCGTTTTTTCTTACAGTGTTATATCCTTTATTCGCTTTTGGCGAATGTCTTTTTGAAAGTGTTTAATGCGTCAGCCATGTCTTCGTCGGCAGGAAGCTTCCCTGTGGAACGAATGGTTTCGAGCAATTCCGTACGATTCTGGTCAAGCCAAATATATAATTCTTCCTCGAATCTCCGGACATCCTGAACCGGAATATCGTCCAAAAATCCGCGGGTAAGGGCATATAAAATCATGACTTGTTTTTCCACTCTGATTGGTTTGTTTAAGTCTTGCTTAAGCACTTCAACTGTGCGCTGACCACGGGCAAGTTTCGCCTGAGTCGCTTTGTCCAAGTCTGAACCAAATTGGGCAAAAGATTCCAGCTCGCGGTATGCGGCAAGGTCCAGGCGAAGTGTGCCGGCCACTTTTTTCATGGCGCTGATTTGCGCTGATCCCCCGACGCGTGAAACGGAAAGACCCGCGTTGATCGCAGGACGAACCCCTGAGAAGAACAAGTCTGATTGCAGGAAGATTTGTCCATCCGTGATGGAAATCACGTTTGTCGGAATGTAAGCCGAAATATCTCCCGCCTGTGTTTCAACAAATGGAAGGGCAGTCAATGATCCGCTGCCTTTCGCAT
The DNA here is from genome assembly GCF_047228825.1 of Siminovitchia jepli. NCBI lineage: Bacteria > Bacillati > Bacillota > Bacilli > Caryophanales > Bacillaceae > Siminovitchia > Siminovitchia jepli. The sequence goes on along the minus strand of NZ_JBFEGN010000029.1, from coordinate 21,605 downwards.
CGCTCAGCTTTGCAGCACGTTCCAAAAGGCGGGAGTGCAAGTAGAATACGTCCCCCGGGTACGCTTCACGGCCTGGAGGCCTGCGTAAAAGCAAGGAAAGTTCACGGTAAGCCGCGGCTTGTTTGGAAAGGTCATCGTATACAACAAGCACGTGCTTGCCGTTATACATGAATTCCTCACCCATTGTTACACCCGCATACGGAGCGAGGAACAAGAGCGGTGCAGGCTGTGATGCAGAAGCTGTTACAACGATCGTGTAATCCATTGCACCGTATCTGCGAAGTGTTTCAACCGCATTACGGACAGTGGATTCTTTTTGGCCGATCGCTACATATACACATATCATGTCTTCATCGCGCTGATTCAAAATGGTGTCTATGGCAACGGTCGTTTTACCCGTTTGGCGGTCACCGATAATCAATTCACGCTGTCCCCGTCCAATCGGCACAAGCGCATCGATCGCTTTGATCCCTGTTTGCAGCGGCTCATGGACAGATTTTCGGTCCATAACGCCAGGTGCCGGTCCTTCAATCGGACGGGTTTTTGTTGTGTTGATTGGACCCATGCCATCGACCGGCTGGCCGAGCGAATTCACCACACGGCCGATCAGTTCTTCTCCGACAGGGACTTCCATGATGCGTCCTGTACGGCGAACTTCATCACCTTCACGAATTTCTGTATAGGGCCCGAGAATCACGATACCGACGTTGCTTTCCTCAAGGTTTTGCGCCATTCCCATGACACCGTTTGAGAATTCCACAAGTTCCCCGGCCATTACATTGTCAAGTCCGTAGGCACGGGCTATACCGTCCCCGACTTGTATGACTGTACCTACATCATGAACTTCCAAGTCTGCTTCATAATTTTCAATTTGCTGTTTGATCAGCGCACTGATTTCTTCAGCATTGATGCTCATGGATTTCACCCCTCATTTTTCAAGTTGATATTAACTGATTAACGTGCGTTCAAGCCGGCTGAGTTTTCCTTTAAGACTTCCATCAAAGATTCTGTTTCCGATACGCACCTTAACGCCTCCAAGCAAATTGGAGTCGACAATATTTTCAATATTCAATGTAGTTTTGCCCACTTTTGGCGCAAAAGCTTCAGAAATGGCTTTTGTTTCATCCGCCGTCAGCGGACGTACGGAATAAACCACAGCTTCTGCAATTCCGCGCCCTTCATTCAGCAAATCGATAAAAGCTTCGGCCACTTCGGGAATAATGTCTTCCCTGTGCCGGTCGGTCAAAAGCATCAACGTGTTCATGACAGGCGCTGACGCATTTTGAAAAACGTTCTTGATAAGGTCTCTCTTTTCTCTTGCCGAAAGTTTCGGTGACTGCAAAAGTCGGATAAAGCCCGGATTTTGCGTAAGCACCTTTTTTATCGTGCGCAACTCTTCATCGAATTTGTCCGTGAGATTTTGTTCTTTGGCCAATTGAAAAAGAGCCAGTGCATACCGCTGTGCAACGACAGGATTGCTCATTGATCCTCGCCTGCTCTTTCGATATACTCATTGATCAGTTTTTCCTGGTCTTCAGCACTCAATTCTTTTTCAATAACTTTTGATGCAATCATGACAGACAATGAAGCAACCTGTTCACGAAGTGCAGCAACTGCATTTTCTTTTTGCTGTTCGATTTCCAATCGTGCAGTTTCCTTCAAACGGCCTGCTTCTTGGCGGGCTGCATCCATCATTTCCTGCCGCTGGATTTCAGCTTGCTTCTTTGCATTTTCGATCATGTTTTGCGCTTCTTGACGCGCTTCTTTCAATAATGCTTTCTGCTCTTCAAACAATTTATTTGCTTCTGCACGGCTCTTTTCAGCCGATTCAATTTCATTGGCAATATGTTCTTCCCTTTGCCTCATGATACCCATCAAAGGTCCCCAGGCAAATTTTTTCAAAAGCACCAATAAAATGATCATCATGAGAAGCTGAAAAATAATATCGCCGCCGTTAAAATGGACTCCCGCGATTTGTGCTCCCAGTACAAAGCTGCTCTCTAACAAGCCCGCTCCACTCCTTTCAAGCTCCTTTATTCTAATTCAAATCGGACTCGTGCCGATGAAAGGTCAATAGTAAAAAACATGTATCACCGAACGGCTGGCGGGGATTTGTTTCACTGCCCCTATATCTTCTTAAAAAATGGCGAAGTTGTTTTTCTTCGCCATTTCGAAAATTGCCAGTTTATACTCTTCCTTGAACCATAAATGCGATAACAACCGCGATGATTGGAATCGCCTCAACCAACGCAACCCCGATAAACATAGTGGTTTGGAGCATGCCGCGTGCTTCCGGCTGACGTGCAATCCCTTCAACTGTACGAGATACGATCAATCCGTTACCAATACCTGCTCCCAGAGCGGCCAAGCCAATTGCAATTGCTGCTGCTAACATTCCCATTATAAATTTCCTCCTTAAATATATAAAAAGTGGTTATTTCGGTTTGTCCATAAATTATGAACATAATATATTAATGGTCTTCGCTCACTTTGTGGGCAAGGTAGACCATCGTTAACATTGTAAAAATAAACGCTTGTATTGCCCCGATAAAGATGGAGAATCCCATCCATGCCAATGTCGGGATAGCTGCTGCAATCCAGCCGACAGCACCTTTTGCCGCAAGCACTCCCGCAAGAAGGCCCAACAAAATTTCACCAGCAAAAATATTACCGTAAAGACGAAGCCCCAACGTTAAGGTGTTGGCAAATTCTTCGATGATTTTAAGCGGAAGCAAGAACCACATTGGCTGTACAAAACCTTTTAGGTATCCGCCAAAGCCTTTTTGTTTGATGCCATAATAGTGGGACAACGCGACGACCATTGTTGCCAACGTTAATGTAATAATGGGATCGGCCGTCGGAGACTTCCACCACAATTCATCATTGACAACGACTGAAAAAGGCAAACCAAGCATGTTGGAAACAAATATATATAAAATCAGCGTAACGCCCAGCACATGAAAATGACCGCCGGTTTTCCAGTCCATGTTGCTTTTTACAATTCCTTTAACAAAGTCAAAGACCCATTCCATAAAGTTTTGCATGCCTGTCGGTTTCATGGCCAGTCTCCGCGTTCCGATTAGTGCAAGGAGAAATACGATAACCGAAGCCACGGTGATCATCAGGACATTTCCCATATTAAAATATAATCCAAATATTTCTCTAATTGGTGCTTCATGATTCATACGATTCACCTCTCTTCCCGCTGCTTGTCTTTTCTAAAAATGAAGGAGATTAAAGCATCTATCATAATGACAATGTAAGATGTCATTAATCCAATCACCACGCTGATCAAATGGAAGGTCGACGGATAATTCATCGCAATCAAAACTGCAAAAACAGCGGCAGCCATCCGCGATAATGTGCCCAAAGAGCGCACCTTTTTCCCCTCTGAAACAGCTTCTCCGAGCTTGTGTGTCCTGAGAACCATCGTCCATAGGTTAAAAAGGCTGATAACTGTACCGAGGATTAATCCCATAAAAATAGATTGGCGTTCAGTGAATCCCCAACCCAATACAAAAATTGCCAACAGGTACAGTATGTACTTTCGATGCCTATTAAATAACTGCTGGAGGTCATCCATGTATTAGTCCTCCGAAGAGAATTGTCGGATCGTGTATATAAGTGCCATAACACCGGCAGCCAGGCCGAAAAAGAGGCCAATCACCAAAAAGAGCGGCTCTTTGCCGGTTATTTTGTCAAGCCAATTCCCTGCAAAAATACCAATTAAAATCGACCCTGCCAATTGTGCCAGAATGGCAGAATAAAGTGCCATCCCATAAAGCGGATGACGATTTTTCCTATTCATAAAGCATCCCTGCCTGATTGTTTTGGCGCTCTTTCACCAATTGGCGACCGGTATTTCGCATGAAAAAGATATATCATAACTTCCCTTCATATCCTTTGTTAGCATACAATAGGCATATGTCAATGTCAACGAGTTTACTGTGAATTTCATAACAAACTATTTGGCCTTTCGGGCTTTGTCACAAAATCATCAAAATTCCTCTAATATATGGATTGAACGTACTTTTTTGGTAAAAAAATTGGCCAGAAACAGAATCAAACGCCATGCAAAAAGGGGACGTTCTGCCCCCCTGCTTTAAGATATCACAAATGGTTTTGGACGATCTTTTTTGATGTGAAAATGATAGGCAATGGCATCGGCAATCCTGCCGGAAGCCTTTCCGTCTCCATACGGGTTGTTCGCCTTGGCCATTTTTGAATACTTTTCCTTGTCTGTCAAAAGTTCTGTTGCAAGGCGGTAAATTGTTTCTTCATCCGTACCGGCCAGCTTTAACGTTCCGGCATCAATTCCTTCCGGCCTTTCGGTTGTGTTACGCAGAACAAGTACCGGGACGCCAAGCGACGGGGCTTCTTCCTGCACTCCTCCGGAGTCTGTCAGGATGATGTGTGCCCTGTTGGCAAAGTTATGGAAATCAATGACATCAAGCGGCTCTATCAGATGGATCCTTGGATCATTCCCCAGTATTTCGGAAGCAATTTCCCTTACAACGGGATTCATGTGAACAGGATAAACAACCTGAGTATCCGGATGCTCTCTGATAATTCTCCTAATGGCCAGAAACATGTTCCTCATCGGCTTTCCCACGTTTTCCCTGCGATGGGCTGTCAGCAAAATAAGCCGGTCATTACCCACAAGATCGAGCGTCCTATGGCGGTAGCCCGATTGAACCGTTGTTTTCAGCGCATCAATCACCGTATTTCCGGTTATAAAAATCGATTCTTCCCTTTTGCCTTCATTTAAGAGGTTGCGCGCCGCTTTTTCTGTCGGGGAAAAATGCAGGTCGGCAATGACACCCGTCAGTTGACGGTTCATTTCTTCCGGAAAGGGAGAATATTTGTTCCATGTTCTCAGTCCGGCCTCCACATGTCCGACTGATATTTGATTATAATAGGCTGCGAGACTTGCTGCAAAAGTTGTTGATGTATCTCCATGCACAAGCACAATATCCGGCCGGGTTGCTTTCATGACTTGGTCGAGTCCTTCAAGGGAGCGCGTTGTTACATCCGCCAATGTTTGCCGATCCCTCATGATATTCAAATCAAAATCGGGTTTTATCTTAAATATATCCAGCACTTGATCAAGCATTTGGCGGTGTTGGGCCGTAACCGCTGTATACGGCTCAAATTCTTCTTTCCTTTTATGAAGCTCTTGAACGAGCGGCGCCATTTTAATTGCTTCGGGCCTTGTTCCAAAGACGGATAATACTTTTATACGCCTGTCCATTAAAAGATCCCCTTATATCTACTTTGTGCCAAACAAGCGGTCTCCCGCATCTCCCAATCCGGGAACAATATATCCTTTTTCATTCAGTCTTTCGTCAAGCCCGGCAATATATATGTCCACGTCCGGATGGTCTTCTTCAATCGCTTTAATTCCTTCCGGTGCAGCAATAAGGCACATCAGCTTTATTTGCTTCGCTCCTCTTTTTTTCAGGGAACGGATTGCTTCGACAGCCGTTCCTCCCGTAGCGAGCATCGGATCAACGATAATAAAGAGCCTTTCTTTCACATCGCTCGGAAGCTTGATGTAGTACTCCACAGGCTTTAACGTTTCCGGATCCCGGTATAATCCCACGTGGCCTACTTTCGCAGCCGGAATCAGTTTTAAAATCCCATCCACCATGCCGATGCCGGCACGCAAAATCGGAACGATCCCTATTTTTTTCCCTGCCAAAACTTTGGATTTGGCTTTTCTGACGGGGGTCTCCACTTCTATTTCTTTCAGAGGCATATCCCTAGTAATTTCAAACGCCATCAAGGTGGCCACTTCATCGACAAGTTCCCGAAATTCTTTCGTTCCAGTGTTTTTATCCCGAATGTAGGTTAATTTGTGTTGAATGAGAGGATGGTCGATCACATGCACTCTGCCCATAAGATCTCTCCTTTGCTTTTTGTTGGAACAGAAAAGGGGAAAGCACGAACGATTTTCATGAGCATAAATCAGATCTGTTTTCCGCACTGGTCTGCATATCCCTGCTAATTTTACATAAAAGGGGTTCTTTCGGCAAGGGAAACAGAAGATCGTTCAGCCTGAAGATGGCTGACATGATAAAAAGCCTCCGGATCACTGCCGGAGGCTTTTTATGGGTTTATTCGTAAAGCGGGAAACGTGCCGTTAAAGTCTCTACCCGATTGCGCGCTTCATTCAATTTTGCTTCATCTTCATGGTTTTTAAGGACAAATGCAATGAGCGAAGCAATTTCTTCCATTTCATTTTTTCCGAAACCGCGTGAAGTCACAGCGGCTGTGCCAATTCGAATGCCGCTTGTTATGAATGGGCCTTCGGGATCATAAGGGATTGTATTTTTATTAACAGTAATCCCGACATCATCCAGAACCTTTTCCGCGATTTTGCCCGTTAAGCCGAGAGAGCGTACATCAAGGAGAAGCAAATGATTGTCCGTTCCGCCGGAAATCAGGTCAATGCCTTCTTTTTTTAAGCTTTTGCCCAATTGTTTGGCATTTTCGACAATCAGTTGGCAGTATGCCTTAAAATCGGCTGTCAAGGCTTCTCCGAAGGCAACTGCTTTCGCAGCAATGACATGCATCAGAGGGCCGCCTTGGATGCCCGGAAATACGGATTTATCAATGGCTTTGGCATATTTTTCTTTGCAAAGGATCAAGCCGCCGCGCGGTCCGCGCAATGTTTTATGCGTTGTCGATGTCACAAAGTCGGCATAGGGGACAGGATTGGGATGAAGTCCGGCCGCAACCAAACCGGCAATATGGGCCATGTCCACCATAAAGTATGCGCCGATTTCATCGGCAATTTCCCGGAACTTTTGGAAGTCAATGATCCGGGGATAGGCACTTGCTCCGGCAACAACCAGCTTCGGTTTGTGTTCCAGCGCTTTTTTCCGTACGTCTTCATAATCGATGCGGTGGCTTTTTTCATCAACTCCATATTCGATAAACTGATATTGGACACCGCTGAAATTGACGGGGCTCCCATGGGTTAAGTGGCCGCCGTGGGATAAATTCATGCCAAGAACCGTATCGCCATGTTCCAAAATGGTATAATAAACAGCCATATTTGCCTGTGCCCCGGAATGGGGCTGAACGTTCGCATGTTCCGCGCCAAAAATTTTCTTAATGCGGTCACGTGCCAAGTCCTCCACGATGTCCACATATTCACAACCGCCATAATAACGCCGGTTCGGATAGCCTTCTGCATACTTGTTTGTCAAAACAGATCCCTGGGCTTCCATGACAGCTTTACTCACAAAGTTTTCGGATGCTATCAGTTCGATTTTGGATTGCTGTCTTTTCAATTCTTTTTGAATGGCTTCGAATACAGCAGGGTCCTGCTTGGCAATAGCGCTTTCCACACTATTTTCACTTACTTTGCTCATTATGCTCCCCCTTGAATCACTAGTAAATTTTCCATAAGTTAGATCTTGTTTACATTTTACCATGAAGTATTGTCCCAGCCAAATGGATTTTTGACTTTTTCGGGACGAAAACGGAACATTTTAATTAGGAAGAGCATTGATCGTTCAGTTTTTCCCGATTATAAACAGCCCTCGCACCGCCAATCAGCTTCGGACGGGTTGCCGCAATGGTTACGTGAGCATTTCCGACTGATTTTTGCCCGATCCTGACCGGAACCGCCACATGTTTTAAATGCATGCCAATAAACGTGTCCCCTATATCAATGCCGGCATCTGCTTGAATGAACTCGACAACGACCGGATCCTGAAAACGGGAATAAGCGTAGGCTGCCATAGCACCGCCAGCTTCACGAACGGGAACAACTGTTACCTGATCCCAATGAAATTTTTCCGCTGTTTCCCTTTCGATGACAAGCGCGCGATTTAAATGCTCGCAACATTGGAATGCCAAATGGATGTTTTTTTCTTGGGCGAATGCCTGCAATTGCTCAAAAATCATGGCTGCCACTTCAAACGTCCCAGCAGTTCCGATCCTTTTTCCCGCCACTTCGGATGTAGAGCAGCCAACGACAAACACCTTTCCGGCACCAATCGGCAATTGCTCGGCGCATTGCTTGAGAATTAATTTCAGCTCGTTTTGCCATGCTTGCATTTCCATGCGTTTACCTCCTCTTACCTATTTTCGTAATCGGCAATCTTTTGAATGCGTCTTGTGTGGCGCCCGCCTTCAAACTCCGTTTCCAGCCAAACCTTCGCAATTTCTCGGGCAAGACCTGCTCCGATAACGCGTTCACCCATGGCGAGCACATTTGTATCGTTGTGAAGGCGTGTCATTTTTGCACTGAATACATCATGGACCAAAGCGCAGCGGACCCCTTTTACTTTGTTTGCGGAAATACTCATGCCGATGCCAGTACCGCAAATTAAAATTCCCCGGTCAAATTCACCGTTTGCCACTCTTTCCGCTACAGGAATGGCAAAGTCCGGATAGTCGACCGAACCTTCGTCTCCACAACCGAAATCAACATGTTCTATATCCAATTCATCCATCATTTTTGTGATTTCTTTTCGAATCAGTATTCCTCCGTGATCAGATGCTATAGCCACTTTCATGTAAAATTTCCCCTTTCATTTGCTCGATCCTTCGTTTTTTACCTTGGTGAAACATCTGGCGGCATAAAGTCAAGGATCAATGGACAGCCTGGCAATCAAATCGTGAAGTTCCTGAAACGTTGCACGGTATACTTCCAGGCCTCCCCCAAAGGGATCCATCACGTCAAGGTCGCCATCGCGTCCATCCACATACTCTTTTAAAGTAAAAATTTTATCCGCTGCGGCCGGATACATGTCCATCAGCATTTGCTTATGCCCCCGCGTCATTGCAAACACATAATTTGCCCAATGTATATCTTCCTCACGCAATTGTTTTGAACGGTGTTCCAGCTTCATATTGTTTTCCTTCAACACTTGCAGTGCATGGCCGGCAGCCTCGCTCCCTTCAGCCGCAAACAATCCTGCAGATCTGACATCTGCTTTTCCGTTCCATATATGGTTAAAAATGGCCTCCGCCATGGGGCTTCTGCATGTATTTCCAGTACAGACAAATAGAATGTTCATTTCTTCCCTACCTCTTTTACCCTATTATAACCATACATTTTTTTGCGTACAAATCCGAGTGAATCTTTTCATGAAGGATGTGGGCAGAAGTGTCCGACTGGGGAATGATCGAAGAAAAGATTTGGGGCGCTCTCCCTCATTTACACATAATCATGAAAAAAGCAGTTTGATTCCAAAGAGGATTAAAGTCAATCCGCCAAACATTTCTCCATACACGCCGAGTAAACTTTGCATTTTCCGTCCCATTATTAGTCCGCTCCATGTTAAAAACGCCGCAACGACACCGAAACAGATCATGGCAACCATCGCCCGGGCGCCGAACATCCCGAGGCTTAGTCCGGCGGAAAAGCTGTCCAGGCTGACGAGGAAACTGAAAATGAACAATCCCCATCCCAGAGGAACAACAGCCATGCGTTCCTCGCTTTTAAAGCTGGATAATACCATTTGTACGCCCAAAATTATTAATAAGCCCCCTCCCACGTAACCGGTAATTTTGCCAAATGTTTCAGAGAGCAAATGTCCGGCTAATATACCAAGCAGCGGCATAAACATGTGAAAAAGGCCTGTTGTCAATCCTATGTAAAAAATTTGACGCAATCTCAGTTCGAATATTCCCATGCCGAGCGAAACAGAAAAAGCGTCCATTCCCACAGCAAAAGCCATGATGACCAATGTAACGATTTCTGGAAGCATCATAAAAATTCCCCTTTCGCTTCGGACGTGCCTATAAAAGCTTATGCACGGAAGCAAAAGAGTAGACTTGTCTTTTAGCCCTGGTCTTTCATGGGCTGTTTGATGCACCGATGGGATGCCGCCTTCTCCAGCCGGTTCATAATCGCTGCCCCCACGCCGGCGCGCGGAAAGACTTCCGAATAAATGATATCCACTCCTTTATTTTCAAAAGATCTTAAGGCCTGATAAAGCGTTTGCGCCGAACGCTTCGGATCCGCTTTGCTGCCACACGGAACAACGACATCCGCCTTGTATAAAGAAGCGGTTTCCCCCGGGGCCAACATTCCGACTTTCAATCCGGCTTTCATTTGTTCATCAATTAAACGCTGGATCCACTGTTGTTCACCATCGACAAGATAGAGCGGTGCAGCCGGGGCATAATGACGGTACTTCATTCCCGGAGCTTTCGGTTTGGATTCAGCGTTTGCAATCGCAGGGTCCTCTGCCACGTGTCCAATAATTGCTTCTATATCTTCTTTGGAAATGCCCCCTGGACGCAAGATAACCGGGGGCTCTACGGTGCAGTCTACCACGGTCGATTCAACCCCCACTCCGGTCGGCCCTCCATCGACAATCCCCGACACAGCTCCATCCAGGTCATCCAGCACATGCTTTGCTGTTGTTGGACTTGGTTTTCCTGATTTATTTGCACTCGGCGCTGCAATCGGATGGCCTGATTCGCGAATAAGGGCCAGCGCTGCAGGATGGTCGGGCATCCGGACAGCGACAGTGTCCAGGCCGGCTGTTACCAAGTCTGACACGGCGCCCGGCTTTTTGTAAAAAATAAGCGTCAGCGGACCGGGCCAAAATGTGTGCATAAGTTTCATTGCCGGTTCAGAAATATCCACAGCAATTTGTTCCAACTGTTGAAAGGTTGCGATGTGGACGATAAGCGGGTTATCTGCCGGCCGTCCTTTTGCCGCAAAAATTTTTGCCACCGCTTCATCGGATGCAGCATTGGCGCCAAGGCCATACACTGTTTCCGTAGGGAAAGCCACCGCTTCATTTTTTTTGATCAACTGTGCGGCTTCCACTATTTGTGGATAATTTTTTTCGCTGTTCACATCGTTATCCACAGACCAATATTTTGTTTTCAACGAAGCCACCCCATTTTATGCTTTTGCCTATTTGATTGTTGTTATTTCGGTTAAAAGTCACATAAACTCAAATAATCAAATGGTTGATTAATAATTTATTAACAAACTGTGGATTAATCGTTCGGTTTTGTGGATAAATACTGTGTATAACTCTTAATCGTTAAGAAAGTATTAATTTGCTATTTCGCAAATTTATACCAATCCGGCTTCTGACTTCCACTTTTAAATAAAGAACGCGTCAGCGTTTTTTCTTTAAAAATAAGAAAGTATAAATTGGCATGTCGCCAATTTAATCAAATCCAACCTCCCACCTCTCACCTCTAAGAAAAGACGCCCTAGCGTTTTCTTATTTAAAGAGATCTTTCAAAAACCCGAGAACCGGTGAAAGCCACTCCTCGACCAATTCTGCCAGGAAAAACTTTACCTCTGTTTCTTCCTCTTGTTCGGCTATAAAAGCAGCATTTTGTTCGTTTTCCATATCCTGCTTCGGTTGATCCGCATATTCATCTGTTTTTGTATTAACGGCTGTCCCTGTGGAAAAATCGAGAAAGCAAAGCGGCGGGAACAGGACGCACCACCAATTTGCCCCTTTTCCTTCACCCAAAGTGATTAAAATCGCTTCATAAGTTCCGGCAGGATAAAGATATTGCCCATATAATTTAGTTGGAAATTGAATATTGCCAAAGTCCACTTCGGCAGAATAATCAAATGATTGTTTTTCGAGCTCCTGTTTTGCAATCCTTTCAATCTCGGGCAAGCGGGATTGAATTAATGAACGTGCCTCTTCTATCGATGTCAAATGCTTTACCCACGTCGTGATTTCTTCATTAACGGCATCCCTGATCGCACGTTTAACCTCTTGATCCCGATTGCTGTCGCTGTTAGCCAATATGCGCAGACGGATTGCCTCATTGGGGATCACCTGTATGCTTTCGGCTGCTGTACTTTCTTTTGCTGGAATTGGCAGAGAAAGATTGGCAACCGTTGCCAAAGACAAGATCAGGATATAGACCCATGCCATATTTTTTTGATAGATTTTTTGATTCATATATTTTATCATCTGTTCCACCCCATCCTTCACGAGACAGTATGGACAGATTTTTCGGTCTATAAACATTCCGGGCATTATTTTATAAAGAGGTTACGACGATCCGGTCCTTTCCGTTCATGTCATGCAGCACTTCCGTCAACCCTTCGGGAAATTGTACTTTCATCATTCCGCTTACTGCTTCTCCCTGCCCGGCGCCAATTTCAAATGCAACGATCGCACGGTCTTCAAGTACATCTGGAAGTTTCTCCATGAATCGCCGGTAAAAATCGAGACCGTCTTCCCCGCCAAATAAGGCGCTTGACGGTTCATGACCCTTTACAACATCCGATAACTGCTCTTTTTCGCCGCGTGGAATATACGGCGGATTGGAGACGACCACATGGAATTTATGCCCGGTTTCCAGCAAAGGCTGCAGCAAATCCCCTTGTAAAAACCGAACTGCCGCTCCAAGCCGGCCGGCATTTTTTTTTGCAATTTCAATGGCACCCGCGGAAATGTCCGTGCCGCAAACATGGAGACGAGGCCGTTCAAGCTTTAAAGTAACGGCGATTGCCCCGCTCCCGGTTCCGACATCGGCTGCCAGCAACTCCGGTTGGGAAGCGGCAAAATGCCGGTCCACTTTATTCAGAACCGCCATCACCAGTTCCTCGGTTTCAGGACGCGGAATGAGGACATTCGGATTGACGGAAAATTTTCTGCCAAAAAATTCTTCATATCCGGTTATATATTGCACAGGCTTTCCTGCGGCATGCTCCTGTACGTCCAGTCTGAATTGTTCCCAATCCTCCCCGGAAAGTTCCGTTCGAAGCTCTGCAAACAGGCGGGAACGATTGATCTTCAATTGGTTCATCAGCAGGATTTCTCCAGCATTTTTATCGCGGCCATGCTCCCTCAAAAAAGAAGAAGCCCATTGAAGGGCTTTGAAAATGGTTATTTTGTCAAGCATCTCTTATTCCACGCTCTCTAATTTCTTGGATTGATCCTCCACAATCAAAGCATCAATTATTTCATCCAGCTTCCCTTCCAGAATTTGATCAAGCTTTTGGATTGTAAGCCCAATCCGGTGATCGGTCACCCTGTTTTGCGGGAAGTTATAGGTTCTAATCCGTTCTGAGCGGTCACCCGTCCCGACTGCCGATTTTCGGTTGGCATCATATTCCTGCTGTGCTTCCTGCTGAAATTTATCATAAATACGGGCACGCAGCACTTTCATTGCTTTTTCTTTATTCTTAATTTGCGATTTTTCATCCTGGCAGGATACCACTATCCCCGTCGGGATATGAGTGAGGCGAACGGCAGACATCGTCGTATTGACGCTTTGTCCTCCAGGACCGCTAGATGCAAACGTATCGACACGGATATCCTTTTCATTGATGTCGACTTCTACTTCTTCAGCCTCCGGCAATACAGCAACTGTTGCGGTTGAAGTATGAATCCGTCCGCCGGATTCCGTTTCCGGAACGCGCTGGACACGATGTGCGCCATTTTCATATTTTAACCTGGAAAAGGCTCCGTTTCCGTTGATCATAAAAATAATTTCCTTAAATCCGCCCAAGCCGGTCGAATGCTCTTCAATCACTTCGGTTTTCCATCCTTTTGTTTCCGCATAGCGGCTATACATCCGATAAAGATCGCCAGCAAACAAAGCGGCTTCGTCTCCGCCGGCAGCCCCGCGGATTTCCATAATCACGTTCTTCTCATCGTTCGGATCTTTCGGAATCAGCAAGATTTTCAAGCGTTCTTCCAGCTCCACGATCCGCTCTTCCAGTTCATCAATTTCTTCCTTTACCATTTCCCGCATTTCAGGATCCAATTTGTCATCGAGCATCCCCTTGGCATCATCATACTCTTTTTTCGCTTCTTTATATTCCCGATATGTTTCTACCGTTTCCGCAATCGCCGATTGCTCTTTTGAGTATTCTCTAAGCTTTTCTGCATCACTGACAATATCCGGATCACTCAACAGCTCGTTGAGCTTTTCGTACCGTTCTTCCACGGATTGGAGTCTATCAAACACAAGCCTTCACCTCTGCGTTATTGCATATATTTTTTATACTACACCCCAGACTATATGCAAGCAACATTTTAGAAAAAACTCATCCTTACCATTGTAAAAACAAGTTTGCAATTAACTGAAATGCTCGCTTTTCGATCTTACCGGAACTTCGTGATGGTGCCGGCATCTTGCCTCATAGGAATCCGCCGCCCCTACCAAGATGACCGGATCATCGTAAAAAGCGGCTTTTCCGTTAATCAGGCGCTGTGTTCTTGTTGCCGGTTCGCCACAAACAACACATACTGCATGAAGTTTCGTTACCCGGTCGGCGAGTGCCATCAGTTTCGGAACCGGACCGAATGGATCACCCCGGAAATCCTGATCCAATCCGGCTGCAACCACCCTGTGCCCGGCATCTGCGAGGCGGTTTACTGTCTGAATCACATGTTCATCGAGAAACTGCACTTCATCAATGGCGATCACATCGATCCCGGCATGCACCCTATGTAAAATTTCAGAGGATGATTCAATGACTTGAGCCTGAATGGAAAGGCCATTATGTGAAACGATTTCATCGCTGCTAAAGCGGTTATCAATTTTCGGCTTGAATAGCATGACGCTTTTTTTCGCATATTGGACTTTTCTGATCCGGCGGATCAATTCTTCGGTTTTTCCCGAAAACATACAGCCGGAAATGACCTCAATGGAACCTTTTATTCCCGGATTCATCATATTCGCTCCTTTCTGCTGTCATCCTTTTTTTCAATAAAAAAACAGGCAAGCGCTCTTGCCCGTTTTTCATTTAACTTATTTGAGTCCGTATTTTTTATTAAAGCGGTCGACGCGTCCTGCAGCGGAAGCAAATTTTTGACGGCCCGTGTAAAATGGATGACATTCGGAGCATATTTCAACCCGAATATTTTCTTTTACAGACCCGCTTTCAAATTCATTGCCGCAAGCACATTTGACAATTGCTTTTTTGTATTCAGGATGGATTCCTGCTTTCATTTCCTTCATCTCCTTACGCCCTGAATCATTTGCTGAAACAGAGTTCTATATTCCAACCGAAGCTTGGCTTCGCAGTATTAAAAAAGCACAAACCTTATTATAGCAAGAAAACACAAAAATTGCAATTCAAGAATTTTATTTCGCCGTTAAAATTTCAAAGAATTCTTCATTCGTTTCAGTTTGTTTCAGCTTGCGCAAAAATTTTTCTGCAAAGTCCGGGGTGTCCGACATCGCTTTCCGTAACTTCCATATTTTGTCAAGCTGTTCTTTTGGCAAAAGCAGCTCTTCTTTCCTCGTACCTGAGCGGCGAATATCGATGGCCGGAAAGATCCTTCTTTCTGCAAGAGATCTGTCCAAGTGAAGCTCCAAATTTCCCGTTCCCTTAAATTCCTCATATATAACATCGTCCATGCGTGAACCCGTATCAACAAGGGCTGTTGCCAAAATCGTCAAGCTGCCGCCTTCCTCGATATTTCTCGCTGCCCCGAAAAATCTCTTTGGACGGTGAAATGCCGCCGGATCAATCCCTCCGGACAATGTTCGCCCACTCGGCGGGATGACAAGGTTATACGCTCTGGCAAGCCGCGTAATACTATCCATTAAAATGATGACATCCCGCTTGTGCTCAACAAGGCGCATCGCCCTTTCAAGGACAAGTTCCGCCACTTTGATGTGGTTTTCCGGCACTTCGTCAAACGTCGAACTGACAACCTCGGCATCGACCGAACGCTCGATGTCTGTAACCTCTTCAGGCCTTTCGTCAATGAGGAGCACGATCAATTCCGCTTCAGGATGATTCGTTGTAATGGCATTGGCGATCGATTTTAAAAGCATTGTTTTACCGGCTTTCGGAGGTGCAACGATCAAGCCGCGCTGCCCAAATCCGACCGGGGAAATCAAGTCCATGATCCTTGTGGATAAGTTGGAAGGAATGGTTTCCAGCTTCATTTGCCTATCTGGGTATAGAGGCGTCAATGCAGGGAAGTGAACACGTTCCTTGGCACTTTCCGGATCATCCCCGTTCACTGCCTCAACATGAAGCAATCCGTAATAGCGTTCATTTTCCTTCGGCGGACGTACTTTACCTGATACCTTATCACCATTTCGCAAATCGAAACGGCGAATTTGCGATGCTGAGATGTAAATGTCTTCAGAACTTGCCGTATAGTTGATCGGCCTTAAAAATCCAAAACCTTCGGATTGAATAATTTCCAAAACGCCTTCCATAAAAAAGAACCCTTCTTGCTCTGCCCGCGCTTTCAATATTGCAAATATTAATTCTTTCTTCGTCAGTTTGCTGTAATATGAAACTTTATATTCACGTGCCAGCTCATAAAGTTCTTTCAGTTTCATATCTTCCAGCAAAGAGATGGTTAATTCGGCCATTTCTACACCACGCTTTTTTTAAAATTTTTTCGTTTCCAGCTTCCATCATAATCTGTCAAATTTTCAGCGTCTCAAGGTACATACGACTTTACATGAAATCTTGGGTGCAAGTGATGTTACTAGAGAATAAATGGAAGGAATGGCTTTGGTATTTACAGAGGGTAAGAAGAATAAGATATAAGGCTATGAGTTTATAAAGTGAAACTTCAAAGAAAAAATGCTAAAAAACCAGCAAGGAGGGGAGAACCCTCCATTGTATTAATTGCCAATAACCATATCCGGTTTTTTGCGGAGGCTGTGGCGGCCTTCGACAAAGCGGACGGTTCCGGATTTTGCCCTCATGACGACAGAGTGGGTGGAACCGTATGATCCTTTAAATTGGACGCCTTTCAGAAGTTCTCCATCGGTGACTCCGGTCGCGGCAAATATCGCATCGTCACCGCGGACCAAGTCTTCCATTGTTAAAACTTGATTTACATCAATACCCATTTTGTTACAGCGTTCTATTTCGGCATCATTTTGGGGCATGAGCTTGCCTTGTATTTCACCGCCGAGACATTTCAATGCGACTGCGGCAATAACACCCTCAGGCGCACCGCCCATTCCAAATAAAATATCAACGCCGGTTGTGTCAAATGCCGTGTTAATTGCTCCAGCCACGTCACCGTCGCCAATCAGTTTGATTCTTGCCCCGGCTTCACGCAGCTCGGAAATGATGGCGTCATGCCGCGGCCTGTCCAGTACAGTCGCCACGATATCTTCTATATCTTTATTTTTAGCTTTTGCTACAGCTTTTAAATTGTCTGTCACAGATGCATTTATGTCAATTTGGCCAACCGCTTCGGGTCCGACGGCAATTTTTTGCATATACATGTCAGGCGCGTGAAGCAAATTTCCCCCATCGGCAATCGCGATGACAGATAAGGCATTCCATCCTCCGGAGGCTACGATATCCGTTCCCTCAAGCGGGTCGACTGCTACATCTACAAGCGGACCTTCTCCCGTACCGAGTTTTTCGCCAATATAGAGCATGGGCGCTTCGTCCATTTCGCCTTCTCCAATGACAACAGTGCCTCTCATCGGGATCGTATCAAAAACAGCCCGCATCGCTGTCGTTGCCGCATCATCTGCTTCATTCTTTCTGCCGCGCCCCATCCATCTTGCCGATTTAAGCGCAGCGGCCTCAGTCACTCTTACAAGTTCCATAGATAAACTTCTTTCCATCGACTTTCCTCCCGTCGTTATGGCTATAAAACAAACATAACCGTTTAATAGTATAGCACATTATGCAAAATGTAATAGCTCTTATGAAAAAAAAATTATAAGGATCGTCGATTGTCAAAAAAAATTCACGAACTCTTCAATTGTTCAATTTCCTGTTCTGTCATTTTTTCACGCCAAATAGTCGCTCCCAGCCCATTCAGCTTTTCAACAAGGCCGCTGTATCCCCTGTCGATGTGCTCAAGTCCCGTTACTTCCGTCAGTCCTTCGGCGATTAATCCGGCAATGACAAGTGCCGCTCCTGCCCGAAGATCTGAAGCTTTTACTTTTGCCCCTTGCAGCACTGTTGCACCGTTGATGATGGCAGAACTGCCTTCTACCTTAATGTCCGCATTCATTCTTCGCAGCTCATCGATATGTTTGAATCTTGCCGAATAGATCGTGTCGGTAACGATGGATGAACCTTCGGCCTTTGTTAATAAGACGGTGATGGGCTGCTGCAAATCTGTTGGAAATCCGGGATAGACAAGTGTTTTTACATCCACGGGCGTTAACCGCTCATATTTGCCGATGAATATTTGCTCGTCCCCTGTTTCGACAGGAACGCCCATTTCGCGAAGTTTGGCGGTCAATGACTCCATATGATGCGGAATCACATTGTCGATCAGAACCCCTTGGCCGATGGCCGCACCCAAAATCATGAATGTCCCCGCTTCAATCCGGTCAGGGATAATGGTGTGCTGGCAGCCGTGGAGCCTGTCCACACCTTCAATTCGAATAACGTCCGTTCCTGCTCCTTTTATTTTTGCTCCCATGTTTGTCAAGAGGGTCGCTACATCAATAATTTCAGGTTCTTTCGCCGCGTTTTCGATGATCGTCTGGCCTTTCGCTTTAACAGCAGCCAACATGATATTGATCGTTGCGCCGACACTGACAACGTCCAAATAGATTCTGGCTCCGGACAACTCATCCGCACGGAGATATAACGCGCCTTGCTCATTTGTGACTCTTGCCCCCAGCGCTTCAAAGCCCTTGATGTGCTGGTCGATTGGACGGGGTCCCAGGTGGCAGCCGCCGGGAAGTCCAACAACCGCTTTTTTAAATCTTCCAAGCATGGCTCCCATCAAATAATACGATGCACGCAGTTTTTTTACTTTCCCGTTTGGAAGCGGCATGGAAATCATATTACGCGGGTCAACATGCATGACATCATCCTGCAAAGTGACAATTCCGCCAATTTCCTCCAATAAAATTCTTAATGTGTCCACATCCGATATGTTGGGAAGGCCTTCAATTTTTACCGGTGACTCAGCAAGGATTGTGGCCGGTATGAGGGCGACCGCACTGTTTTTTGCCCCGCTCACTTTAATCGTTCCTTTTAAAGGATACCCGCCGGCAATCTTAAGCTTCTCCATTTTAGACTTCCTTTCGCATCTGGTTAGCAACTTTTTTTGAAAAAAAAGGCATCATACCCATTATTATAAACGATTTAGGGCGAAACATGCAGGGGATGTGCCAAAAAATGATTAATAATCGTCTTTCTTGAAAATGTAATTTGCCAAGAAAATTTTTTCTTCAAAAGAAGCTTTTCTGTGTCTGGCTCCGACGGACAGGATGTACTAGTGCAGGCGAAGCGACAGGACGTCGCTGCCTGAGCCTGCCGACGGACAGGATGTGCTAGTGCAGGCGAAGCGACAGGACGTCGCTGCCTGAGCCTGCCGGCGGACGGGTCGTCCCGGTGCCGTCAGCGCCACAGGACATGGCGACCTAAGGCCGCCAGCGCCTGGCCCCCTTGTCGTTATCAGCCAGACGGGGGCTCCTGCCTGGTTCGCCTTATTTTCCCGTGCTGATCAAGATGCTAGCGCTTTTCTTTACTGGCTTCCCAATCCCGCAAAAATGCTTCGATTCCCCCATCCGTTAAAGGATGTTTAAAGAGCTGGATCAAGATTTTATATGGCAGCGTGGCGATGTGTGCCCCATTTAAAGCGGCTTCGGTAATATGTTGGGGATGGCGGATGGAGGCTGCGATGATTTTCGTACCGAGGCCATGGATGGAGAAAATATCCGCAATTTCCCCGATGACACTACCGCCGCTATGGCCGATATCATCCAAGCGCCCAATAAACGGAGAAACATATGCGGCTCCTGCCCGGGCGGCAACGAGTGCCTGGTTGGCATTAAAAATTAAAGTGACATTCGTTTTAATATTCTCTTTAGATAAAATGCTGACGGCTTTCATGCCATCAGGCGTCATCGGTATTTTGACGGTAATGTTGGGAGCGATTGCCGCCAGTTCCCGTCCTTCTTTTACCATCCCTTCCGTATCCAGGGCAATTACTTCAGCGCTGACAGACCCGGGAATGACGGAGGTGATTTCTTTGAGCCTGTCATGAAAAGAGATATTTTCTTTGGCAACAAGGGAAGGGTTTGTTGTGACGCCGTCAATAATGCCGAATTCCGCGGCTTTTTTGATTTCATCGATGTTGGCTGTGTCAAGAAAAAACTTCAATTTACACAACTCCTTTACATTTATAAAAGAATAAAGGGAAACCGCCATGGACTCGTTGGCGGTTTCGTTTCGACCAAATTGCTGCAGTTTGCGATCAAGCCCTGCCGCTTGAGCCAAAATCACGCATTTTACCCTTAACGGTATCTTTAATCGCTTCCCGGGCCGGACCGAGATATTTTCTCGGATCATACATTTCCGGATTGTCTTTCAGTACTTCCCGAACGCGCTTTGCGGATGACATTTGGTTTTCTGTATTTACATTGATTTTTGCCGTTCCAAGGGAAATGGCTTTTTGAATATCTTTGAGCGGGATGCCGGTGCCACCATGGAGTACGAGCGGCACTCCCGTTAATTTCATCACTTCTTCCATACGGTCAAATCCAAGTTTTGGCTCTCCCTTATATGGGCCGTGAACTGAACCAAGAGCCGGCGCAAAGCAATCTACCCCGGTTTCACGAACGAGCCGGTCACACTCGGAAGGGATGGCATATGATGCTTCTGCATCGTCAACAGACAAATCGTCTTCCTGTCCGCCGATCCGTCCCAATTCGGCTTCCACTGAAACGCCAAACATGTGGGCAAGTTCAACAACTTTTTTTGTTACTGCAATATTTTCTTCAAGCGGCAAGTGTGAACCGTCGATCATGACAGATGTGAAGCCGGCATGGATCGCTTTGGCACATTTTTCAAAGCTTGAACCATGGTCAAGATGGATGGCGACAGGAACGGTCGTTCCATACTCTTCCATAAGCGCTTTTACCATTTCAACAACCAATTTAAAACCGCCCATATAACGGGCAGCTCCCTCGGATACTCCCAAAATGACAGGAGATTTTTCTTCTTCGGCAGCTTGAAGGATCGCTTGCGTAAACTCCAGATTATTCAGGTTGAATTGTCCGACTGCATATTTTTCTTTATTTGCTTTTTTCAGCATTTCTGTCATAGACACTAAAGGCACGATTTTTTCCTCCTTTTACATTGGAACTGCCAATACAACATATGATACTGCACCCATTTTCGCAGTTTCATCATAACAGATTATTGGGCCGAATACCAATGAAGAGCAAAGGCCAAAAGGAGAAAATGTTATGTAATTTTCCCGTAGTCAAGATACGTATTGTTTTACAGCATTCCGGATTTCCTCAATATCAAACGGCTTGGAAAAATGGGCCAGGGCCCCAAGCTGTTTTGTTTTTTCGATCATGTCCAACTCGCCGTACGCCGTCATGATGATTACACGGATGTCCTGGTTCATTTCCTTCATTTTTTTCAATATTTCAAGCCCGTCCATTCCGGGGATTTTTATATCAAGAAGAACTAGGTCGGGAGCATGCTGTTTCATCATATGCAACGCCTGATGACCATTGGCAGCCTGATATATTTGATAACCTTCTTTTTGCAATACTTCGTTCAGCAAAGTTCGTATCCCGAATTGATCATCGACAATGAGTACTTTTTGTTTCAATTTGTTCATCCCCCTACTGTTTATATTCATAGTCTCTCGGCATTCGCCGAGTTAGATGGGTCAAAGGATCTCTTGACCCAACTGTTTGATTCCCCTCCTACTTTG
>NZ_JBFEGN010000028.1:0-41850 GCF_047228825.1 Siminovitchia jepli | reverse complement strand
TTAACAAGCAGGTTGATAACGAGGGCTTTGATTGCTTCACCGGGAGACATATCTGTTCGCTGCGGATCCCAAGATACACGCTCGTTTATATGGCCAACCACATTCAGTGAATCGCAGAAATGCGCGATGACGGAAGACGAGCGTGCATGGATGATTTGTAAATCATCGGCCAGCTTTGGCACAGGAATCACTCCATTCATAGGTTGTTCAGAATGGATTCGACGCAGTGAATCAGGATTCCTTTTATTAAACAAAACAATTCAAATTTCTACATTTATTGATATGCGGAAGATGGGATGCATATACATATATTTCTACAAATAATGGAATATCCCTTTTTCTTTTTCCCCACAGTTTCCTTCCAAAATAGCGTTTGCCCATCTTCAAATAAGGACGCCTTAATGGCATAACTTGATTACCGCTGACAGGTAATCCACAAGAAAAATCGAGATCCCCTCTTTATAGAGATAAGAAATTAGGGTCATCTTTTTTATAAACGGTTAAATTTTTTTCAAAACGGTGCGACTTTTTTAGTTTAACGGTTCCAAATCCACCTCAAAGCCCATGTCCTCAAGCATTTGCCAATCTTTTGTTCCTTCCTGCCCTTCGGTTGTTAAATAGTCTCCGATGAAAATGGAATTGGCCGGATACAGACCGAGCGGCTGAAGGCTGCGCAAATTGACTTCCCGCCCCCCTGAAATTCGAATTTCTTTCATCGGATTAATGAATCGAAACAGACAGAGCACCTTCAAGCAATAACGCGGATTTAACTCATTCGTCCCTTCAAGGGGCGTCCCATCCACTGCGTGAAGAAAATTGACCGGGATGGAGTCCGCGTCTAGCGCCTTGAGACTGCGCGCCATATTGATGATATCTTCTTTCGTTTCCTTCATGCCGACAATGACCCCGGAACATGGCGAAATCCCGGATTCTTTCACCGTTTCCACCGTGCTGACACGATCATCATATGTGTGCGAAGTCGTAATATTGGCATGATGCCGGCTTGACGTGTTGATATTATGATTGTAGCGGTCCACTCCCGCTTCCTTTAAGCGGACAGCCTGTTCTGGCTTCAGTATGCCCAAACAGGCGCAAATGGTCATATCCTGATGGATGGATTTGATTTCCTTTACGGCATCGATCACGATATCCAATTCACGGTTGGCCGGGCCGCGTCCGCTTGCCACGATGCAGTACGTTCCTGCATGCAGTTCGGCAGCCCTACTCGCCCCCGCCACAATTTCGTCTTTCTTCATCATGGCATATTTTTCAATTGGCGCCTTCGATACGATTGATTGGGCACAATACCCGCAATTTTCCGGACACAGTCCCGATTTTGTGTTGATGATCATGTTCAGCTTCACTTTGTTGCCGTAAAATTGTTTCCTCACTTTGTACGCTGCATGAAGAAGCGGCAGCAATTCTTCATCCGGGCTTTCCAGAACGGCCATCGCCTGCTCATCTGTCAGCTCTTTTCCTTCAAGTACCGTGTCAGCCATATGTTCATATACACTCATTATAACACTCTCCCCTATTTCCCCGTTTTAACGATTTTCCTCATCCGATGTGCAAACACTCCGGCAAATACCGCCAAAATAATATCCTTTGGAAGCGGAACCGCCATCCATGCCCAAGCTATTTTATAAGAAAAAGCCTCTGGAGCCTGTGCCCAAAGTTTATAGGCCATATACATCCAATTCGTACCAAACAAATAACTGACAGCCGTTCCAATCAATGCTGCCGTGACGAAACGGAACACGCTCCTGTTTTTTTCAACCATTTTTCCTGTTATGTATGCCGTAAAAATAAAGGCAATAATAAATCCGAAGGTAGGGCTTAATATTTGGCCAATCCCTCCGTGAAAACGTGCAAAAACCGGAGCCCCCGCAAGGCCGATCAGCGTATATACTCCCATGGAAATAGCCCCAAGGCGCCCTCCGAGAAACGCCCCTGCCAGAACCGCGAAAAAAGCCTGCAGTGTGATAGGAACTCCGCCAACAACCATGAAGGGCAAAAAAGAGGTGATATTGGCTCCTATCATCATCAGGGCGGAAAATAAGCTGATATATACCATATCCAGTGTTCGCAGCCTGCTTTTACTGCTTACCGACGACATGCTCATTTATTTATCACTCCTTTTTCATACTATGTAGAGAATAATAGATTTCCAGCAATATTGTCAACCTATTATTAATAATAGTTAACAATTGTAACAAATTTCACCTTCAAGGTACCAATCATAAAGCACGAATGTTGGAGGGGGAAACGAATGATCCTGAGGGACTGTATCGAATCATGCGGCGAAGTGGCCAAACTGCAGAGGAAACACAAAATCGGGTACAATCCCGAGGGTTTGTAACCCGATGGTAGAAGGAGTCCCCTTCTATTTAAAATCGTTTTGGAACAGCCTCTTGTCCAGATTTATTAAAGGGCGCCCTCTTTTGGACGCCCAGATTTTTATTTAAACACTTTGAACCGCTCTTTAATGCTTTGAAATTCTTTTTCACCCGGATGGGCCGTCGGTTTTCCAAATGGCATTTGGGCGAGCAGCTTCCAGTCGGAAGGGATGCCCCATATTTTTTGGACAGCTTCATCAATCAGCGGCTGGTAATGCTGCAGGGATGCTCCGAATCCTTCGATTTCCAATGCCGTCCAAACGATATATTGCAGCATGCCGGATGACTGCAAGGAATAATCCGGAAACTTATCGGCGTAAGTCGGGAATTGCTCCTGCAACGATTTTACGACAGACAGGTCTTCAAAAAACAGGACGGTTCCATACCCCTTCCGAAAGCCTTCCATTTTTTGAGCAGTAGGCCCGAAATTTTCTTCGGGAACTATTTCTCTTAAAGCAGCTTCCGTTATGTTCCAAAGCTTGTCATGATTTTCCCCGAGCAGCAATACCACCCTGCCGCTTTGGGAGTTAAAAGATGTCGGGGCATATTTGATGGCATTAGCGAGCAATTCTTCAATCTGCTGGTCGGAAATATCCGACTCCTTGCTAATGGCGTAGTAGGAACGCCTTTCTTTCACAGCGGTAAAAAAATCTTGTTTTGTTTGAATCATCATGCATGCTCTCCTTTATGTTCAACTTCTAAATAAATTCGGATACCAGATGGGTCTTTCGTCATTATGATGTCATTTTTCACAAAAATGGATGCATTGATTTTTTCCAATTGCCGGGCCGCTTTTTCCCGTTCTTCTTTACTCGGAAAAAGAATGGAATACCGTTTTAATCCTGTACTGTTTTCTTCAGGGGGAGGCGCATCTATACTGTTCCACGTGTTTAAACCGATATGATGGTGGTAGCGATGTTTGGAAATAAACAATGCTTGGCTGCCATAATGGAGCATCTTGTCAAAACCGAGTCCATTACAGTAAAAATGCTCGGAAGAAGCCAAGTCCGCCACTTGCAAGTGGATATGCCCCATCACGGCTGCGGCAGGCATTCCTTGCCAGCCGGCCGCAGAAGCTTCCTGCATCAGGTTTTCTGCATCAAGCGCTGTTGTCGTCATAAACACTTGATCATTCTTCCAGCGCCATTCTTCTTTCGGCCTGTCTGCATATATTTCAATTCCGTTTCCTTCCGGATCCGCCAGATAGATCGCTTCACTGACATGGTGGTCGGATGCACCTTGCAAAGGAAGGCGGATTTGGATAAAATGCTTTAATACATCAGCGAGATACGGGCGGTTCGGCAAAAGAAACGCCATATGATACAGTCCGGCCGTTCCGGGCGCCCTTGGCTTCGCATTTTTACTTTCCGCAAGCGTAAGCATGACGCTTTTTTCATCTGCTGTAAACGATGCGGAACTCCCGGTTCGATTCAGCAACTGCAGGCCAAGGATGTGTTGATAAAAACCTGCGGTGCGCTCTATATCCCGGACGGTCAGCTGAATTTCACCCACAATAGGATGAGCCATTTAGTGCCTCCCTTCTCAATAAGCTTACTTTATGTAAGTAACTTTATATTAGTTAACAAATGATGTCAAGTCATGTAAAATATATTTTATATAAATCATGCTTCTAATGATATAATAATGTTGAGCGAGGTGAGGACAATGAATGCGAATAAATGTCCGAAGTTTGAAAAAGCGATGGGTATATTGGGGCAGCGATGGACAGGACTGATTATTCACCAGCTTTTGAATGGCCCGCAGCGTTTCTGCACTGTGGAAGCAGCCATGCCGATTAGTGCCCGCGTCTTATCAGAACGCTTAAAGGATCTAGAAAAAGAAGGCATTGTCAAACGTGAAGTATATCCGGAAACCCCGGTAAGAATAGAATATTCGCTGACTGAAAAAGGATTAGCACTTGGTCCCATCATGAAAGAAATTGAAAAATGGAGTGAAAAGTGGATCGAAATCCCGGCAAAATCTTAAAGGCCGATTGCTTTTCATAAGACAGTCGGCGTTTTTTTGTTTATCCCGCTTTAACTGGCAGTAAGACCCCCCTTCAAAATTTGCGGTAAAACGAGAATGGTAAGTGGGGGATAGGAGAGTCCTCCACTGATTGCAGTTTCACTTTATTGTATCCTCACTTATTTACATTAAAAAGAAAGGAGATAGAAAAAATTGAAAAACGAAATCATTAACAGATTTACTTCTTATGTAAAGATCGATACGCAATCGGATGCAAGCAGTGATTCATGCCCATCCACTCCCGGACAATGGACACTGGCCCGGCAGCTCGCGAAAGAATTAAAAGCGATTGGAATGATCGATGTCACAGTTGACGAAAATGGATATGTTATGGCTACCCTCCCGTCCAATACGGATAAAGACGTGCCGACGATCGGATTTTTGGCCCATATGGACACGGCCACCGATTTTACCGGTGCGGGGGTAAACCCGCAAATGATTGAAAGCTATGACGGGAAAGACATCATTTTGAACGAAGAAAAACAGATGATCTTATCCCCAAAAGAATTTCCGTCATTGCTGGATTATATCGGCCATACGCTCGTAACGACAGATGGGACGACACTGCTTGGCGCCGACAATAAAGCAGGAATTGCCGAAATCATGACGGCGATGGATTATTTGCTGAAGCATCCGGAAATAAAACACGGGAAAGTAAGGGTGGCCTTTACCCCGGATGAAGAAATTGGAAGGGGTCCTCACAGGTTTGATGTGGAAGCGTTTAACGCCGCTTTTGCCTATACGGTGGACGGCGGCAGGCTAGGCGAGCTGCAGTACGAAAGCTTCCATGCTGCAAGTGCGGAGGTCACATTCAAAGGAACCAATATACATCCGGGATCCGCCAAAGGCATTATGGTCAATTCGCAAAAGCTTGCGATGGAATTTCACGGACAGCTTCCCGCCCATGAAACCCCTGAATGGACGGACGGATATGAAGGCTTTTTCCACCTTTTATCGTTCCAGGGCAACGTGGAAGAAACAACGTTGCACTATATCATCCGTGATTTCGACCGCCAAAAATTTGAAGAAAAAAAAGCGCTCGTTCAAACCATTGCCCGCGGGCTTGATGAAAAATACGGCCAGGGCCGCGTGTTCGTCAATATAAAAGACCAGTACTACAATATGCGGGAAAAAATTGAGCCCGTTAAAGAAATTGTCGATATTGCCGCGGATGCCATGAAACAATTGCAAATAGAACCGGTCATTCTCCCCATCCGCGGGGGTACGGACGGATCCCAGCTATCGTTCATGGGACTGCCGACACCAAACCTTTTTACGGGGGGAGAAAACTTTCACGGCCCTTATGAATTTGCATCCGTCGATGTAATGGAACAAGCCGTATATACGATCGTAGAAATTTGTAAATTATTTGAGGAACGCGCGGAAAGCTTTAACCATCATGGTCGATAAATTGATTTATTAATTTATTTTCGCCAAAACAGTTGACTTTCAACTATCTACCTGACATAATACTTAAGACAATTTCATCTTTCTGCCTTTAAATCGGTCCCGTGAGGCTGGCAAGGTGTTCGATCAACCGTATGCATACGGTGGACTTTTTTATGGATCATACAAAGCACCTTGCCATTTTCGGACAAGGTGCTTTTTTGCGGACAAAAATAATCATAGGAGAGAATAACATGAGCCAACGAGAAATTCAGGTCCATGAACGACTGCCCATTTTAAAAAGCTTGCCACTCAGTTTCCAGCACTTATTTGCCATGTTTGGTTCCACCGTTTTGGTTCCGTTATTGTTTAAAGTGGACCCCGCGACCATTTTACTCATGAACGGCATTGGCACGTTGCTTTATATACTGATCACAAAAGGAAAAATACCCGCTTATCTCGGTTCCAGTTTTGCTTTTATTTCTCCGGTATTTGCCGTTTTGGGCAACTATTCGGGAGGAGAGGGTTACGCATATGCACTCGGTGGATTCCTTGTTGTCGGGATTGTCCTTATACTCATAGCGCTGATCGTAAAACTGGTCGGAACGGCATGGATTGATGTTATTTTTCCCCCTGCCGCCATGGGAGCGATTGTCGCCGTCATCGGTCTCGAACTGGTTCCGGTTGCAGCCGGAATGGCAGGTTTGGCAAAACCGGAGGACGCCGCGGCCAATTGGGCGCCCGATCCCCAGGCCATTACCGTCTCTTTGCTGACGCTTGGCATTACGATCGTATGCTGGGTCACGATGCGCGGGTTTTTAAAAATCATCCCCATCCTGCTTGGGATTGTTTCCGGATATTTGATTGCCTTAGCGATGAACATGGTTGATTTGACTGCCGTCCAGCAAGCGGATTGGATTACAACGCCCACATATTATGCAATGAAATTCAATTGGGCGGATGTCTTTCTCATCCTGCCCGCTGCCCTTGTACTTGTGCCGGAGCATATCGGCCATCTTGTCGTCACAGGAAACATTGTCAAAAAAGACCTGGTCAAGGACCCCGGGTTGGACCGCTCTTTAATGAGCAACGGGATTTCGACCATCATATCAAGCTTTGTCGGTTCCACCCCCAACACAACGTATGGAGAAAATATCGGTGTTTTGGCCATTACAAGGGTTTATTCGACCTGGATTATCGGCATCGCGGCATGCATTGCCATTGTTCTTTCGTTTTGCGGCAAATTGGCGGCGCTCATTTCATCAATTCCTGCGCCTGTCATGGGCGGCATATCACTTCTGCTCTTCGGGATCATCGGAGTAAGCGGCATCCGGATGCTTGTGGAGGCGAACGTCAATTATAACACTTCATATAATATGATCTTGACGTGTGTTGTCCTGGCCATCGGCATCAGCGGCGCATCCATTCACATGGGCACTGTTCCTTTGTCCGGAATGGGATTGGCTACGGTCGTTGCCATCATATTGAGCTTGTTCTTTAAACTGTTGGAAAAACTGAATTTAACGAATGACTAAAAAGCCGGGCGCAAGCGCCCGGTCTCCATGTTTCAAGCTGTTTTTTGCACTGTATTTTGGCTTCCAGGTTCCACAACCACGCAGGCGGAAGCGTCCCCCACTATATTCACGGATGTCCTGAGCATATCCAAAATCCTGTCAATCCCGGCAATTAAGGCAATTCCTTCAAGCGGCAGATTTACGGCAGCCAGCGTCATGGTCAGCATCACCAATCCCGCACCCGGCACACCCGCCGCTCCAATCGAAGCAAGCGTTCCCATAAGCGCGGCGATTAAAATTTGCGCAAACGTTAATTCAACACCGAAATACTGGGCTACAAACATGACGGCAATCCCTTGATAAATGGCCGTTCCGTCCATGTTGATCGTTGCGCCGAGCGGCAAAACAAAGCTTGTCGTCGTTTTTGATATTCCCAAATTTTCCTCGGTGTTTTTCATGGTTACCGGCAGTGTTCCTGAACTGCTGCATGTTGCAAAAGCGACGGAGGCGGCAGGAAAGATTCCCTTAAAGAAATAAAGCGGATTCATCTTTCCGAATGTTTTTACCGCAGCCGAATAAACGAGGGCAACATGGACGATGACAGCGACAACCATTGCGATGATCACTTTCATAAGCGGCAGCAGGACGGATGCTCCGTACGTTCCGACAATGGGGGCCAGCAAGCCAAATATGCCGAGCGGAACAAGTTTCATCACAATGCCGGTAATTTTATACATCACTTCAGCCATTCCCTCGAAAAACCGCTGG
The DNA here is from genome assembly GCF_047228825.1 of Siminovitchia jepli. NCBI lineage: Bacteria > Bacillati > Bacillota > Bacilli > Caryophanales > Bacillaceae > Siminovitchia > Siminovitchia jepli. The sequence goes on along the minus strand of NZ_JBFEGN010000028.1, from coordinate 33,761 downwards.
ACAGGAGCGGCTTTTTCACCAACGAGAGAAATGCCAATTCCGGTAAAAACCGCAAAGAAAATGATTTGTAATACGGCACCGGTCGTTAAAGCTTCGATTGGATTGGTCGGAATAATGTTTAATAGCGTTTCAATGACGCCTTCAGTCTCGGCTGCTTCAATAGCTTCCCCTTGGGCAGCCACTTCGACACCCGCGCCCGGCTGAAAAACAAATCCCGAAAAAAGTCCGAGCGCAATGGCGATAAAACTGGTCACAAGAAAGTAGACAAGCGCCTTTCCCCCGAGCCTCCCCAGTTTTTTCGCATCACCAGTACCCGTTACCCCTACAATAATCGTGGACAATATAAGGGGGACAATAATAAATTTAATAAGCCTTAAAAACAAATCCCCCAGCGGCTGAACAACTGTTGCTCTTTCCCCGAAAATCCATCCTGCCAGCACAGCAAGGATAAAGGCGGCCAAAATTTGAAACATAAAGTTCTTTCTCATGGGCAGATCTCCTTTGTTCCTCAAGGTGATTGAGGGAGAATTCAATCATCATGAAAGTTGCTGATATATTCATCCCGTTGTAAAACTGGAATGTCCGGCACATCGGCATTCAAATATTTCAGCCCCATCCCGGTATTCACTGTGACCACTGCATCATTTTGATCAACCAATCCGGCACTACTTAGTTTTCGTGCCGCCAAAAACGCTGCCGCTCCTTCCGGGCATACAAAAGCGCCTTCTGTTTGGACAATTCGTTTTTGTTCCTCCAAGATTTCATGATCATTTACGGCCAATGCCACGCCGTTCGTTTCGTAAATGGCTTTCAGCACCAAAAAGTCCCCCAAAGCTTTCGGAACATTGATCCCAAAAGCAACTGTTTTGGCGTCATCCCAAAATTCCGATTGCGTTTTTCCCTCCTCCCACGCTTTTACAATGGGAGCACAGCCTGCCGATTGGACGACAACAAGTCTCGGCATTTTATCTTGATCAATCCACCTTAGTTGCTGTAATTCGCGAAATGCCTTGTAAATCCCGATTAACCCGACTCCACCCCCTGCAGGATAGATGATGACATCAGGGACTTTCCAATGCAGCTGCTCTGCAATTTCATAGCCCATTGTTTTTTTGCCCTCAATTCTGTACGGCTCTTTTAAGGTGGAAGCATCGTATAAATGGAAATCGGCAGCGGCTTTGGCAGCCATTTTCCCCGCATCGCTGATCCAGCCGTTCACGAAGAATAGTCTGGATCCTGTTGCTGCAACTTCGGAACGGATGAATGGAGGAGCATCAACAGGCATGATAATAACCGCTTCGATTCCCGCTTTGGCTGCATAAAGGGACCAGGCGGCTCCGGCATTCCCGTTTGTCGGCATGACGAGTCTTCTTACCCCAAGCTCTTTCGCTTTGGATATGCCAATCGCGGCGCCGCGGGCTTTAAATGTACCTGTAGGAGACAAACCTTCATCTTTCATCCACAACTTGGGCAAGCCCATTTCAGTCCCGATTTTCTTCATCGGGATCATCGGAGTCATCCCTTCGCCAAGTGAGACAATATTGTCGGGATTTTTGACAGGCAGTAATTCATGGTAACGCCAAAGGTCATTTCTTCTTTTTAAAAAATGTTCCGGTTTTAATTGCATGGAGATGGCTGCCAAATCGTAGTTTACGAGAAGCGGGGACCCGCACCGGCACAGCTGTTGTACTTCGTCAGGCTTGAACACCAATGAACACTTGGCACAGGATAAGTGCGATATATGGCTAAATGACATACATTCTCCTCCCTCGATACATCATATGCCCCGTTTGGCCGCTTTATTAAAAAAGAGGAGATTAATTAAGAACAAGCATTTTTTTATCCACAAAAAACGGGAACCCGCATCAGGCTCCCGCAAATTCGTTTTCTGTATTATGCCAATATCTCTTCATCAGATGGAACTTGAAGTCCAAGACCTTCGGCCACTTTCGTTCCGTACTCGGGATCCGCTTTGTAGAAATGGCGGATTTGGCGAAGTTTGATTTCATCTTTTTCAACCGGCTTCATGGAAGCGACGATATTCGCAACAAGCCGCTCGCGCTCTTCCTTGGTTAAGAGGCGGTACAAGTCGCCCGGTTGTGTGTAGTGGTCATGATGGTCATAGCTGGTGCTTGCCGCAACTCCGGAGACAGCATATTCAGCTTGCTTATTTTCCGGTGTTTCTTTTGGACCGCCGTAACTGTTTGGCTCATAATAGACGGACCCGCCGCCATTGTCATCAAAACGCATGGCCCCATCGCGCTGATAGTTGTTAATACCATTGATCGGACGGTTAATCGGCAGAAGCTGATGATTCGTTCCGACACGGTAACGGTGGGCGTCATGGTAGGCAAACAAACGGCCTTGGAGCATTTTATCCGGTGATACGTCGATGCCCGGAACGAGCGTGCCTGGAGAGAATGTCGCCTGCTCGACTTCTGCAAAGTAGTTTTCGGGGTTGCGGTTCAGCACCATCTTTCCAACTTCAATGAGCGGATAATCCTTTTGCGACCATACTTTCGTGACGTCAAACGGATCAAAGCGGTACGTGTCGGCATCTTCAAGCGGCATGATTTGTACATGCAGCGTCCAGGAAGGATAGTCGCCATTTTCAATGGCATTATACAGGTCTTCGGTATGGTAATCCGGATTTTCTCCGGCCAGTTTTGCCGCAAGATTTACATCAAGATTTTTAATGCCTTGATCGGTCTTAAAGTGGTATTTTACCCATACACTTTCACCTTCGGCGTTCGTCCATTTAAATGTATGGCTTCCATAACCGTTCATATGGCGGAATGTTGCCGGAATACCGCGGTCTGACATTAAAATGGTTACTTGGTGAAGCGATTCAGGCGACAAGGACCAGAAATCCCAAACCGCATTCGGATTTTTCAAATGTGTTTTCGGATCTCTTTTCTGCGTATGAATAAAGTCCGGGAACTTAATCGCATCACGGATAAAGAATACAGGCGTATTGTTTCCCACCAAGTCATAATTGCCGTCTTCCGTGTAAAATTTCACGGCAAATCCGCGCGGATCCCGGACGGTGTCCGCTGAACCGAGTTCTCCGGCAACTGTTGAAAAACGGATAAACATGGGCGTTTTCTTGCCAACTTCCGATAAAAACTTGGCTTTCGTATATTTCGATACATCATTCGTTACCTGAAAATACCCATGTGCCCCGGCACCCTTTGCGTGAACAACCCGCTCGGGAATTCTTTCCCTGTTAAAATGAGCGAGCTTTTCCAATAAATGAACGTCTTGAATGAGCGTCGGTCCACGGGAACCGGCAGTAATGGAATTTTGGTTGTCTCCTACAGGCGCACCCCAGCTCGTCGTCAAGCGGTGATCTTTTTTCGTCACAATGCATCCCACCTTATTTATAATAATTCTAATCTTTTTCATCATAACATGGTCAATAATGAGTTTCAAGTTAAAATAATTATCATTTTAAAATATATATCATAAACAGCCTCCCTTAACACCACTTTGAGGTTTTGTCTATTTTTTAAAGAATATATTCAACCAAACAGACGATCAGTACTTTACAGCATCCGAAGTATTATTGAGAACTATTTTCAACGTAAGATGCATGAGTATTATATTTCGAAATATTTAGGCATTTTGATCAACGATTTATTTTTGATTGTTCCAAGTTCGTCTATGAACATATCTTTTTCAGTAGTATAAGATAGGCTGTGGAATACAAAAATCAAACAATTTGCTCATTTTTGGTCAACTCAAAAATACTCAAAAAAAGGCTGCCCTCAGGCAGCCATTTATATGCTCAATATTTCTTTTATGTCTTCTTCAGACAGGCTGGACAGCATTGTTTCTCCGGGCTGAATAACCTGCTCGATCAGCTCCCTTTTCCTTTGCTGAAGATGATAGATCTTTTCTTCAATGGTGCCTTTTGTAATCAGCCGAATGACCTGAACGACATTTTTTTGTCCAAAGCGATGGGCCCTCCCTGCCGCCTGATCTTCTACAGCCGGGTTCCACCATAAATCATACAAAATGACCGTATCGGCTGCTGTCAGATTGAGCCCCGTACCGCCTGCCTTTAACGAGATAAGGAAAATGGCCTTCTCGCCTTCATTAAACCGTTCACTCATGCGCAGCCGTTCCTGCGAAGGAGTTTGGCCGTTTAAATAAAAATGCGGATAACCGGCCTTTGTCAACATGGCTTGAATGATGTCCAGCATGCTCGTAAATTGAGAAAAGATGAGGAGCCGTTTCCCGTTTGCAATGGAATTTTCGACAATTTCCATAAGCTGTTCCAATTTTCCCGAGGTCCCATGATAGTTTTCCAAAAAAAGCAGGGGATGGCAGCAAAGCTGACGCAATCTCGTGATCCCTGCCAAAATTTTCATCCGGCTTTTTTGGAATCCCTCTCCTTGCAGGGAAGCAGCCGCTTCCTGCTGGATGCGCTGCAAATAGCCAACATACAGCTCTTTTTGTTCTTTTGACAGCTCTGTAATATGGGTCGATTCAATTTTGTCAGGAAGCTCTTTTAACACGTCAGACTTAAGTCTGCGCAATATAAAAGGCCTGATCATGTTTGAAATTTTTTCGGGCTCCATCTTTTTGAAATCTTTCAGCCCCGGAAACAGCCCTGGCAAAATCGCCTGGAAAATGCCCCATAGTTCATCTACGGAGTTTTCAATAGGCGTTCCGCTTAATGCAAACTTCCTCGATGCCCGGATTTTCCGGACTGCAGAAGCAGCCTTCGTCGTATAATTTTTAATAAACTGGGCTTCATCCAAAATCAGCGTATGAAACTGTTTGTCTTTATACCATTCTATATCCTGTCGAAGCGTTGAATAGGAAGTGATCAAAATGCCGGCCTCTTTCCCATTCAAAATTTTTTTTCGTTCACCTGGTGTCCCCGAAATAACCGCTGTTTTGACGCCGGGAGCAAATTTGTCCCATTCGCTTTGCCAATTATAAATCAGGGATGCAGGAGCAACGATTAAATGCTGGTTTCCCTCCATCACCGATAATAAATAAGCAATGCTTTGCAGCGTTTTTCCAAGCCCCATGTCATCGGCCAGAATTCCGCCCAAATGATAATGGGACAGCGAGCGGAACCATTGATAACCCGTTTTCTGGTATTCCCGCATCGAAGCCTGCAATCCTTCCGGAAGCGGATATGTCTGTTCCTCCGGCCTTTTTAAATGATCAAGCAGCATGCGGAAAGACGGGTCGTACTGCTTTTTCGTGCGGAGCGCTTCATCCACCTGCATGCCTCTGTAAATCGGCACTTCCAATTTGCCCTTTGCCACTTCACTGCTTTTAATATGGAAATCGGCAAACATCTCCTGGAGCGACCGAAATTCCTCGGTTTCAAGAGATAAAATCGCTCCGCTTTTGAGTTTGTAAAACCGTTTTTTTTCAATGGTGTTTTCCATGATTTTTGCAATTTCTTCCTGATCGACCCCATCCATTTGAAAACTGATTTCCAGTAACCCGAAAGATTCATCTGTTCGAACCGCCGCTTTCGGCACGGGCTGCTCTTCCAATACCAAAAGACGGAGGCGTTTGGTCATATACAATTCACAGCGTTCGCCAAGAGCCGGCAAAATAGTCAATATAAATTCGTAAAGCTCCTCTTCATCAAGCCGCAGATGGAGCTCCTTCCCGTTATATTTCATCCCCGCATTCTCAATAATGTTCATGATTTCCTGCTCTTTTTCCACGTCCCTGATTAAAATGGTCTCACCCTGCCCCTGCGGCTGAAAAGGATCAACCAGAAAGTCTCCATAACGGTATTCAAGCCTGGCCTTAATCGTATCTTCTTCGAGATCGAGATACGCCTTTGCCGTCAGCGGCACCTGGATAATTTGTTCTTTTACCTTTTCCGCCACTTGAACGGTACCGACTTTTTTCAGCCTCGGGAGCACTTCCGAAACAAATGCGTCTGCATGATCGGTCGGGATAAATACCCGGTTCGTTTTATTTTCAATATCCAAAATTTTTTCTATGAGCGGCAAAATTTCCGCGGCCGGATAATAAATCATCCCGTTCAAAAAAACAAGTCCATATGGCTTCATAAAAACGGTATTTTCCATATGCGGCAAAAGAAGTTCCAATTCCTTCTCTTCGTTTTTGTCGAGTTCAAACCGAAACGGAAAGGGTTCATCCAACACTTTTATTTCGGAAAAAGAGCTTCTTTCCAATTTTCCGACGGCGTTTCTCTGTGTCAATTTTTCCAAAAGTGACTTGGCAAAGAGCGGGGGAATCATGACGGAGCGGGCCGTTGAATAAATCGCAGTGCCCGAATTATAATAGCGGAGACCCTCTGCGTACAGCCGTTCGTTTTCGATCATTGCCAAAAGCTCATATAATATTTCCCGGTCTGCCGAAGTTACTGCATGTTCTTCGGGGCTGTAAGTAAATTTAGCGGTAAAAGGGTGTTCACGGCCTTCCTTTATATTATGGATGAATTCGCCCACATTTCGTACAACATATAAGTGATCTACACCCGCTTTTATTTCAACGAACAAAGCTTGTGGATTGGAAAAATCGCAGTCATATTGGATTTTCATTGGCTTTTTTCCAAACGAAGAAACGGGAGATTCAGCGGGCGCAGCAACAATCGATTGAAGCAGTTCTTCCGCGGCATAATATTTCCCGTTGTCCAAGTACTTCGCCATCTTTATGATATCCGCTTCCTGTTCGCACATTTTCAGCATCACTGCCACGATATGCTTGCATTCGCCATATTGCATAAACGCTTTGCAGTCACAGGAAATGGTGATAGGCTCCTGGTTTTTATTCAGTTGTACTTCTACCATGTAAGAATGACTGCCCTCTACATATGCCCAGCAAGTCCCATTAAAATGTTCAAAGTTTAATTTTCCAACCCGATCCTGAAAATAATACTCCCTCCCACGCCTGTAAAAGATGGGGGTGAACATTCTCTCGACATCGCTTTTATTAAAAGGTACCAAAATAGTGATGCCAACCTTCTTTCTATCCTTTATTTCAATTTTTCTATATCTAACCTATTTTATCATTAGATGTCAATATTGAGCAAAACTGCATGAAGATGTCTGAAACGAAGTGATGACGTCGGTTGCTTTGGTGAAAAGCGCCTCCCCGCAATTCGTCTTGTGCTTGTCGCTGGGATTCCCAAACTAAACCGATCTCCCATGATAGGTTTGGGGCGAAAGTCTCGCTGCCCGAATCATGCAAGATTAAACCGATCCATCACCCGTTTGCCGCCCATGGCAAAAGGGAAAAGCCATAGGAACCTTGCGGAAGGGAGTGTGTACGTGAAAGAAAACATTGGCCTCAACCTGGCATTTTTGAAAAACGTTTCAATAAAGGATATTTTTCCATTTTTTGTATATGTCGGTTTCATTTTTCTTGCCAAAAATGGAATCATCTTTCTTCTAAAAAAGACTTTCCGTTCAGTCCAATCAAAAAACAATTGGATCCCTACGGTTGAAGCGATATTCAATTGGGCTTCATTTTACGGAACCATCATTTTATTTCTTTTTTATTTTTCAAAAGAAAATTGGCTGTTTGCACCGTTATATAGTGTAAAAGGACTGGATGTCTCGCTTTTTCTTATTTTGGTGGCCATTTTGGTGATCACTTTCGCAAATCGTGTTGTTAAAACGCTCACCAAACATTTAATGCCGATCTTATATGACCGGTTTTCGGTTGATGCCCGGATGAGATACACGATAAACCGGTTAATTTATTATACGGTGATGATCACGGCGGTCATTGTGAGTTTTTCAATTGTTGGTTTAAACTGGAAAGGAATTGCGATCGTTTTTAGCACGCTTGGGATTGGGATCGGATTTGGATTGAGAAATGTTGCCGCGAACTTTGTTTCAGGACTGATTATATTGTTCGAAAAGCCGCTCGAAGTAGGAGAGGTCGTAGAAGTGGACGGTGAAATTGGGGTTGTTTCAAAGATTAGGCTCCGCTCTACCTCTTTGTATCTGTATAAAGAAGGAACACTCATCATACCAAACCAATATCTCATTGAAAATGTCATTATGAACAGGTCGAATTCTCCTCTTTTTGCAATCGTTCATGTTGGTGCGGCATACGGAAACGATACAGAAAAAATCAAAGCACTTTTAAAAGCGGCCGTTAGTGAAGGAATTAAAGAGATAGAGGGAGTGCTTCCGGAACCTTTACCGGCAGTCCGGTTTGTCGATATTCGTGATGCTGCCCTGCTTTTTGCCGTAGAGGTACCCGTAAAGGATGCCAAAGTAAAAGAGAAACTTGAGGACAAGCTGCGCCATCATATTATCTCGGCCTTTTATCAAAACAAGATTCAACTCGCTGATTCTCCGACGGATATCGATGAACATTAAGAAAAATCATGAATGAATCTATAAAATCTGCCATAATAAAAAAAAGAGGATGAAAGGATGATGCATATGTCTACTTTAATACAGCTTAATACAACAGATGAATGGGAAAAAGTCTTGCATAAAACAAACGAGGGACCTGTATTCGTTTTTAAACACAGCTCGACATGCCCGATCAGTGCCAACGCCTTTAAAGAATATGAGAACTTTCCATCAGACATGGATAAATATTTCTTAATCGTCAGTGAAAGCCGGACTGTCTCTGATCAGATTGCGAGCGACCTCGACATCAAGCACGAATCTCCGCAAATCTTCCTCATCAAAGACGAAAAGGCTTTATGGAATGCATCCCATTGGGATATTACCGAAAAAAATATCGAAGATGCGGTAAAAGAGCATTTAAATGCGTAGCTGAGGGAAGGTGCCGGCCGGCCATCGTACAAAAGACTTCCGTCGGCATCTGTGATTCCCTTTAATTCATCCACCCTGAAACCTCTCCCCATTGAAATGGGGAGGTTCCGGGACCCTAAAGGGTCACGATTCCATTGCGACAAATCGCAATGGCGCGTGTGTACTTTGGGCTTTTCCCTTTCCAGATGAGGTTCTGGTTTCGGACTGGAGCTTTTCCACACGACGTTCGCGTACAAATCGTTCTGTCGAACGAGGGGACTCGCTCGAGGCTTCCCTTGCGGTCGGCTCTCACAACTTAACGTACGCATCCGGTGTTTGACCTATACAACACCAATAGACATTGACACCCACTGTCTCATGACAGGAGATATGCCTATCTTTCGTGGGTTTCATCACGACAAAGGTTATATCTATATCATTTAGAATCCAATACTGGAAATGTGTTTTTCACCTAAAGAGCGCATTTTTTCTTCGAATGATTGATACATCTCATAGAACTTATTAAACTCATTCAAGCATTTTTGCCGATCTGCTTTATCAAGCGTTTTGTTTACATTCTTAATGAGCCAGGCTGAGAAAATATCCCGCTGGATTTTTCGTCCGCAGGGAAGGTTGTGGAAGCGGAGCGACAAAGGCTTTTTGACAAATGTATCTGCGATTGGGCAGTACTGACTGGCCTTTACAGTCCAGGTATTGACATAAATCAATTGTCTGCCCTGGTATTTCAGTTTCCGGTCAAGTATCTCCAAAAAGGCGGCAGGTGCCTTGATCCCGATTCGTTTTCCTAACCGGGTTTTGTGCAGCCCGTTGTAGTTCATCCGTTCCGTATATACTTCATTGCCTTCGGAAAGAATTTCATTCGCAAGTTTGTTATGCATCATTTTCCTTGCAGCTGCTATTTTCCGGCAAATCTCCTTTAACTCGTATAGAGTCTTCCAATAACGTTTGGAGCGAATCCATTTATCTTTGTTTCCTTTTTTAAAGGTCCCGTCATCATTGAATTTGTTGGGGTTTGTTGCCCGCCTTGATCGGTCCATCTTCCGGAGCAGGATGCGGCGTTTTCTGTCCAGCTCATCCAAGCCTTTGCAAAACTCTTGTACGTTCACGCTTTTGTCGCTGACTGTGGCTACTGTGGAAATGCCGTTATCAACGCCGACTTTCCCTTCAACCGGTTTCCTCTTTTGGGGCGGGATGCCTTTCATGACCAGCTGCAGATAAAACTTCGTTCTGCCACGGATGATTTTGCGCACAATCCGGCAATAAGCGATTTCATCGTGCAAAGCTGCTTCCAGGTATGGATCTTTACCTGGTTTTGGCATTTCTGCTTTTATTTTTAATCCGTTCCACTCCACAAAGCCGTTTTTGTATCTGATCCCTGATTGATTGGTTTTGCCTTCGAGTGTATGAAAATCTCCATACTTTTTAAAATGGACCTTTTTTGTTTTTGGGTTGAAAAGATAACCTTCGATCGATTCCCAGACATTAAGTGCCATTTTTTGCACGACATGGGCGTCTAAATGCACCTTTTGTTTGTGCTTTTCGTTTTTGGGCTTTTTGCCAAAGAAGTGTTTTCCCATATTCTTGACGGTACGCTCCGCACCGGTTTTGCTGACATCATATGCCTCTCGGATCTCGTTTAATTTTTTTGTGCGTGTCTTGGATTTCTCTTGTTTGAGCCAAAATTGATACGTTTCATCTTTTCTCATTTGTTGAATGTGATCCAGCATTTTTCGCTTGCAGGCGTTATAAATATGGCGGCCGATTTCAAGGCGTTTCTCTAATATATGAACTTGAAAAATCTCCGTTTTGAGGAATAGTTCTACGACATAGTGGGGACCTTTTTTCGCCATATTTACCCGGCCTCCGAACGTAAGTTCTGTATTAATAATATAATATTTAAAAAATAAAAGCAAGGGCCGATTTCTTTTTTAAACCTATGTTTCTGGCATTCATCCCGGCATTGAAATACCGGGCCTTCTGCCAGTTTTTTCCCCACTGATTGTTAGTTGAGCAAATCGGGCTTTTACCGGCAGCAGTCCCCCACTTGCCATCGCCGTTTTACCGCAAATTTTGAAGAGGGGGACTTACTGCCAGTTCAAACGGGGTAAAGCGAAACCGTTTCTTTTTTAACCTGAACATTGTACGATAAACATAAATATTTCAGTTACGTATTGGAGGCTGTAAATCATGCTGACTTTTAACCCGGATGATATGACATCAAAAGATGTATATAAAATGATGACCGGAACGATTGCCCCACGCCCGATTGCATTTGTCACAACCGTTGCAACTGAAAAAGGAGTGATTAATGCGGCTCCTTTCAGCTTTTTTAATATCGTTTCCAGCAAACCGCCGATCATCTCGCTGTCCATCGGCAGAAGAAACGGCGAAATGAAAGACACTTCCCGCAATGCCGTGGCCAGCGGGGAATTAGTTGTCCATATTAGCACGGAACATATCATTAAAGAGATTAACGAAACGGCAGCAACCCTGTCGGCCGATGAAAGTGAATTGGAATTGACTTCCCTTCAAACGGCCAAAAGTACAAAAGTGAATGTACCGGCTGTTGCAGAAGCGAAGGTACGGTTCGAATGTAAAGTGGAGCACCATTACGAAATAAAAAATGATGAAGGCGTGACAGCGGCTGACCTTATTTTGGCACGGATTATTTACATTCATATGGCAGAAGACGTATATGACGCAGAAAAGGGGTATATTCTAACGAACGAACTCCAGCCTGTCGCCCGCCTGGCGGGAAATGAATATGCGGAAATCGGAAAAATTTACAAGCTTATAAGACCAAAATAATTTTCAGGGTCGTTCAGATTGCTTGAACAGAAACACTAAGCAATTAGCCGACGTGTTGTGAATTAAAAAAAAACGCTAAAGGGAGGTATAAAATAGTGCCTGCAATAAAGTTTATCCCATAAAAAAGTATTGATATGTCCAGACGGGACAACATAATGACGGGGAAAATTGATTCATTCGGAGGGATCCCGTCATGGAAAAAAAGAACTATTATAAACCGGCAAAAAAGGCTCCAAAAGAAGGGCTTGAACCAAGCCCTACCGGATACGGGTTCATGTCCGTTACGGAAAACGAAGGGGAAAAGAAACGGAAAGATGATGAAGAAAATGAATCGTTGTATGGAATGGAAAAAGGGACAAGCCTTGAATCTGCAGATTTTCCTGTAACCGACAATCCTTATTTCAGCGATCAGGAAGGGGTGTAGACATGGCAAAAAAAGAAAGATTGAATGAAGAAGCGGCTCCCAATAACAACATGTCTTATGCCGATATACAACGGTCTTTAAACTACGAAACCGCGGAACAGCTTTCCGATGATGGAGAAAGAAACAAGCTGGCCAAAAGACGAGGCTTAACCAAAGGTTAAAGCGCAATAATCAGTGGGGGTTTTTTCATCCCCCACTGATTGTCAGTTGAACCAATCGCCATCTGTCACCACCTCTATCGATTCACCCCAATAGCTTGGCTGCCAACGACTTGGCTTTGGCAGTATCTTTTGTGCCATGGACAAGCAGGCGGCCGTCGCGGAATAAAACAATCCGATGCCCGTCAAATTGACAGGCCACTAGATGCGGGTTGGATATAAGATTTGTTACAATCGGGCGAATGGTTTTGGAAAGCGAGCCGAGCTCCACTGTCCGTTCACGTGACAATGTGATTTGCACCGTATCCCGGCCGCATAAAATTGCTGTTTTCGTTTGTTTCTCTTTGGACAAAAATGGAAATACAGCCTGTTCAGAACAACTTGGACAATCCGGGCGCCGCAGCGGCCTTACATCAATGGCCGCTTGATCGCCCGTCCAAAGATCAAATGATTTCAGCCTGTAATCCACTTCTTCTCCTACAATATATTTGAATGCATTTGCCACCTGATGGGCTGCAACCACCTGGATGATCGGACTGATTACCCCTGCTGTATCACAGGTGAGCGTTTGCGGCGGCAGCGTATTGAGCAGACAATGGAGGCAAGGCCGATCTTTCCAGCCAATTGAATAGATCAGTCCATAACTGGCTACCACTGCCCCCATAAAAAACGGTATATTCACTTTTCTGGACGCATCATTCATTAACAGTCTCGTTTCGATATTGTCTGTCGCATCCACAATCAGTGTTTTTCCCTTGGCAAGCACTTCGGCATTTTCTGCTGTTACATCCGCAACAATCGTTTCAATGTCGACTCCGCTGTTAATCTCGCCAAGCCGTTTTTTGGCTGCAACCGCTTTTGGAAGCTGGTCCATTACATCTTGTTCGGTATAAAGCTGCTGTCTTTGCAAATTGCTCCAATCAAGAATATCCCGATCTACAATTGTCAGTTTCCCTGCTCCTGCACGAACCAGCATTTCGGCACTCGCCGATCCAAGCGCTCCTGCTCCGACAATTAAAATATGGGACTGAGCAATTTTCTTTTGTCCGGATTCACCGATCGGTTCAAATAGCACTTGCCTCGAATAACGGCTATTCACGATGAAAGCAATCCTTCAACCGGACTGCTCGGCACCGCATAATCCCTCTCTTCGATCCGGCCGGCTTCAAATCCGAGCCGGCCGGCTTCAATGGCCAGCTTCATGGCAAGGGCCATCTTCACCGGATCCTTTGCTCCCGAAACGGCAGTGTTTAACAATACGGCGTCCGCTCCCAATTCCATTGCGTAAGCCGCATCCTTCGGAGAACCGATTCCTGCATCAATAATGACGGGAACCGTTGATTGCTCAATAATAAATTTGAGGTTTAAAGGGTTTAAAATTCCCCGTCCCGAGCCAATTGGGGAAGCGCCCGGCATGACTGCATGTACACCGAGTTCTTGCAATCTTTTAGCGAGCACGACATCGTCTGAAGTATAAGCAAGTACAGTAAAACCCTCCTCCAAAAGCATTTCAGAAGCTTTCAGCGTTTCAACAGGGTCAGGAAGCAGCGATCGGTCACAGCCGATAATCTCCACTTTTACCATATCGCATAAACCGGATGCACGTGCAAGGTTTGCCGTCCTGACCGCTTCCTCTGCCGTTTTGGCACCTGCGGTATTTGGAAGAAGTGTATACTTTGTCAAATCAAGCATTTCCAAGAAATTGGGCTGGGAAGATTCAAATACATTCATCCTTCTTACGGCAAACGTAAGAATTTCAGCCTCCGATACGCGAACTGCTTCTTTTTGTATTTCGAATGAAGGGTATTTTCCGGTACCTAACAACAATCTTGAACGAAATGTTTTTTCTCCTATTTTTAACATGCTTATCCTCCTCCTACAAAATGGATCATTTCAATTTCATCCCGTTCACGGATCTGTTTTCCATAATCGGACTTTTGAACAATTTCCTTGTTTACTTCAACGATCACAATCCTTTCGGACAAGCGAAGATGGCCCAGCAAATCATGGACGGTCGACACACTTTCGGGCAGCTTATAAGACTGGCCGTTTAATTTTATTTCCATCTGTCTTCCCCCTCTCATATAATAAACTGGCAAGCCTCATGATAAGATTCCGCGGCAGAGACAGGAACCTCGCTGTCAAAAATCGATGACATGACGGCAATGCCTGCGGCCCCCGCTGCATTCAGTTGAAGAATATGCTTCGGTTGAATGCCTCCAATCGCGTAAATCTCGGTGTCATCATGTTTCTCGGCAATTTCTGATAACTCTTGAAGCCCGCGCGGGGGCAAATGCCTTTTGCTGGCTGTTTCAAATACATGCCCATATAATATCCAATCAGCTCCGCGCCTGATTGCCTGATCAGCCTCTGCCGCAGAATGGACGGAACAACCCGCTAATAGCCGGGGAAACCGGCTTTTTACCATTTGAACATCCAACCCGTGCCCCGGAAGATGCACTTTTCGAATGTTTGCCGCCACAGCTACATCAATCCGATCGTTTATGATAAGCTTTTCGGAAGAGACTCCCCCATTCAATACAAATTGGATCAGCTTCATACATTCATCGGCCGTTTTTGATTTTTCCCTGATGATAAAATGATCGACAAACGGCTCTGCTTCCACCATTATTTTTCCTAATTTTTCGATCGGCCACCTATCATTTGTAACAGCTATCAGCTTCAACGGCATTCCCCCTTTAAACGCAAAAAACCACTTTCCACAAAGGAAAGCGGCCATAATTGTCACACAATCGGCATGCCACTTCCCTCCGCAGGTTCCAGCCTGTTCAGGTGATAAGGGTATCAGAGTACACACTCTTCTCTCAGTCCTTTTTAAGGATTCCCCCAGTGTTTCTTGCATTTATGAATATTCTTGTAATCATGATAGCATTAACCCGGCAAATTTGAAAGCTTCCTAAATTTCTTTTGTGATCTCTTCATAAAATTGGTCATACTGGTCCGCCACTTCAAAGTCCAATGCCGTCAGTCCACGGGCTCTCCAGGAAGAAATTTTGAGGGTCACAAGCTTGTAGTCGATCGATATAAAAGGGTGGTGCTGCGCTTTTTCCGAGGCCTGTGCCACTTTGTTTACAAATTCGATACCTTTTAAATAGTCGCGGAAACGATACTTTCTCACAATCCATTTTTCATCAACAAGTTTCCAATTGCCATTTTTCTCCAATTTCGCCGCTATTTCTTCCTGCGACAACCGCTTCATAAATATCCCTCCAAAATAAGAATATCATCATTTTTGGCGAGCAAAATAAATTTCAATTGGCACGTAAAACGAATGATTGGACGTGCTGTTGCAAACACATTATCATCTTTTATAAGAGAAACCAAGGAGTGATTCAATTGTTAAAATCACCTGACATAAAACTGTTTGCCGGCACCCCGTTGTCTGTTCTCGATTTGGCCCCCATTACAGAAGGAAGCACGGCAACAGAAGCTTTTAAAAACAGCGTGGAATTGGCACAGCATGTCGAACGTTTTGGATTCAATCGCTACTGGCTTGCCGAGCATCACAACATGCCCGGCATCGCCAGTTCGGCTACATCGGTTCTCATAGGACATATTGCAGGCTCCACAAAATCCATCCGTGTCGGAGCGGGCGGGATCATGCTCCCGAACCATGCGACACTTGTCATCGCTGAACAATTTGGAACCCTGGAATCGCTGTATCCCGGCAGGATTGATTTAGGCCTCGGACGGGCGCCGGGAAGCGATCAGGCAACCGCCTATGCACTCAGGCGGACGCTCAACAGGGGAGCTGAAGAGTTTCCGCAGCAGGTGGAGGAGCTGGAGGATTATTTCCATGGCAAAGCACAGGTGCGCGCCATCCCCGGTGAAGGCCTGAAAATTCCGATTTGGCTGCTTGGTTCAAGTGACTTCAGCGCCCGGCTGGCCGCTTATAAGGGGCTGCCATTTTCTTTTGCCAGCCATTTTGCCCCTCAATACACTATACCGGCCATACAGCTTTATAAAAATAATTTTCGTCCATCGGCCACTTTAGACCGCCCTTATGCGATGGTCGGAGTCAACGTGATAGCGGCTGATACGGATGAAAAAGCAGCCTGGCTTGCCACATCCCAACAGCAGCAATTCCTGAGCCTGGTACGCAATATGCCGTCGCAATTAAAGCCTCCAATTGAAGATATAGAAAAAGTCTGGTCGCCTTTTGAAAAGGCATCTGTCGAGCAAACGCTTGATCCAAATTCCACCATTATTGGAAACCCGGATACAGTGAAGCAAAAGCTCAAAGCGTTTATTGACAGGACTGAAGCAGATGAAGTCATCATCAACTCGCAGATCTATTATCAGGAAGACCGTTTGCGCTCGTATGAAATACTGGCCGAAATGATGGACTGATTTTGCCTCAGTGAAAAAGCAGATCTACTCTGTTTTTTATTCCTGACAATTACCAAAGAGCAATTGCACCGTCCGTTCTTGATTCTGTTCCGGCCACCAACACGCCCGTTTTGGGATTTCTCCATATAATTTGTCCCCGGCCGAAATTATTTGTCTCAAGGGCAATCCGAATATCATGTCCCTGGAATGCCAAGCTTTCCGCAAAATGGTGAGGGAAACGATGTTCCACTTCCACCGTTTTCCCTTTAATCCATTGCCAACGCGGTGCATCAAGCGCTGCCTGAGGATGAAGCCCGAAATCTACAGAGTTCATAATCACCTGGACATGGCCTTGGGGCTGCATGAATCCGCCCATTACGCCAAACGGGCCGACCGCTTCATCGCATTTCGTCAAAAATCCGGGGATGATGGTATGAAATGTTTTCTTTCCGCCTTCAAGGGCATTCACATGGTTCGGATCCAAAGAGAAGTTTTTCCCGCGGTTTTGCAGGGCGATGCCCGTGCCAGGGACAACCAAGCCGGAACCAAATCCCATATAATTGCTCTGGATAAAGGAAACCATATTCCCTTCTTTATCGGCAGTCGCCAAATAAACCGTTCCCCCGGTAGACGGCCTGCCCGGTTCCGGCATGCTTGCTTCGGTCGTAATCAGCTTGCGTCTCTCCTCGGCATAGGCATCACTTAAAATTTCCTCCACAGTGTACTTCATATGCTCCGGATCTGTAATATGCTTATATCCATCAACGTAGGCAAGTTTCATCGCTTCAATCTGCTTGTGATACGTATCAAGCGATTCTTTTCCCGTAAACTCAAAACCTTTTAAAATATTCAATGCCTGAAGAGCCACGATCCCCTGTCCGTTTGGAGGAATTTCCCAAACATCATACCCATGATAATGGATGCTGATCGGATCAACCCATTCGGCTTTATATTCCGCCAAATCCTCCTCCGTAATGAATCCCCCTGTTTTTCTTGCGAAAGCAACTATTTTCTCCGCAATCTCACCACGGTAAAAAGATTCTCCGTCTGTTTCCGCGATGGACCGCAAGGTATCGGCATGCCCTTGAGACCGCCATACTTCTCCTACCGCTGGAGGGTACCCATCCGGAGCAAATGTATCGAACCAATGTTTGAATACATCAGCTTTCAGGTCCTCAGAATATTCCATAAATGCTTTTCTCCAAAATCTGCTCAATGTAGGGGAAACTGGATATCCTTCTTCGGCATATGTAATGGCATCTTTCAGCACATCTATTAACGGAAGCTTTCCGAACCGTTTGGAGAGCTCAACCCAGGCACCGGGGGCACCAGGGACCGTAACAGGAAGCCATCCGTACTTGGGCATCTCCTCATATCCAAGCTCCTTTACCTTTTCAATGGATAAGCTTTTGGGTGCCCGTCCGCTTCCGTTCAATCCATGAAGTTTTCCTTTCGTCCATACTAGCGCAAACGCATCGCCGCCAATCCCGTTGGATGTCGGCTCACACACAGTCAGGCACGCTGCAGTCGCTATGGCCGCGTCAATAGCATTCCCTCCTTTTTGGAGGATCCCCAATCCCGCCTGGGCAGCAAGCGGCTGTGATGTGGCGACAACGCCCTTCATGGCATAAGCTGAGTTCCTTGTAATGGGATAAGGGTGTGACAAATGATTAAACGTAATCAATAGACTCTCTCCCCTATTTTCTTTAAAGCGCTATCAACGCACTTTGTACTAAGTGATAAACAAAATGGCCCATACTCCATTTCATCGTACGAAATTAAAAAAATATTGTCAATATAATTCTTGACAAAAAGAAAACAATCATCATATATATCTTTCACTATTATAGATAAACGATATATAATACTTTCGATTTGTTTCCTAATCCAATTTAGTTATCATCATTGCGAAACAAAGAATTGATTCCATTGAACAATATGATTTTCGAAATAAAATTATTCATTTTTCATTGATTCCGTAGAAAATATCGATTATAGTTGTTCATATCGAAAGTTATTTTTAGATTAAACAAACCATTTGATTTTTCAAAAAGGAATGTGAACAATGAAAACCAAAGATAATTTTGATGAAAATCATTTGCCGGCCATGAAATTGAACGAAACGGACAAAAAGATTATTGAAATACTGCTGGACAATGCCAGAATCTCGTATACCGATCTTGCCAAGGAAATCGGCCTGTCCCGAGTAGCCGTTCAATCCCGAATCCAATCGCTGATTGAAGATGGGGTCATCGAGCGTTTTACCGCTGTCGTCAACCCGATTAAAGTTGGCATTCAGGTTTCCGCTTTTTTCAATGTGGATGTAGAACCGAAGTATCTCGACGAAATTGCCGAAAAACTTGCGTTGCATCCGGCTGTCACAAGTCTTTATCATATGACAGGGCCAAGCACCCTGCATATGCACGGCGTCTTTAAAAGCATGAAGGAAATGGAAGAATTTTTGCTTGAAACGCTGTATTCCACCAAGGGAATCATGCGCGTGGATACACAAATGCTTTTAAAACGCTATAAAAGCAGAATGGGGCTTAAACTATAACACTTTGGATTTGAAAAATAGGAGGGATTGGAAATGGACCTCAAGGGATACACGGCATTGTCAGGCGCCATGCTGCGGGCTGGAATATTCGGTTATGGAGGAGGGCCTTCCGTCATTCCTCTGTTCCGTCATGAAGCTGTAACCCGCTATAAATGGATGACAGATCAAGAATTCGGCGAACTGTTGGCATTCGCCAATGCTTTGCCAGGGCCGATCGCCACGAAACTGGCGGCACAGCTCGGCTACCAGCAAAAAGGAGCGTTAGGAGCCGCAGTGGCCATCCTAGCCCATATTTTACCTACAACCATTGCGATGGTCGCTTTACTAGGTGGCCTATACGCTATGAAAGAATCAGTGATTGTTGCAGGCATGATTGCAGCCGTCAGACCGGTGATTGCTGTCCTGCTCGGAATTACCGCTTACGAATTTTGCGCGAAAACCTGGGGAGGGCTTGGAAAAGTGATCGGTGCTGGCTTTGGCCTCCTTGCTTTCTTGCTTCTTGGCATATTAGACGTGCATCCGGCAATCGTCATCATTGCCTTTCTCGCATATGGCACTATCCATATCAGGGTGTCCGAATGGGCTAATAAGAAATGGGGCAAGAAGGAAAGAATGAGGGAAAAAAGCGGGGGAATATCATCATGATGATTTATTGGGATTTATTCTGGGCTTTTTTTGTCGCCAATATTTTGGGTTACGGCGGCGGGCCCGCATCCATACCATTAACACAGCAGCAGGTAGTTGACCATTACGGGTGGATGACCAATACGGAATTCGTTGATATGCTGGCCGTTGCCAACGCCCTTCCCGGCCCGATTGCAACAAAGATTGCCGCTTTTGCAGGATACCAGGAAGCCGGCTGGCTCGGGCTCATTGTTGCCTCCATAGGCACGATAGCACCCTCTGCCATCGCCATCATTGTATTGCTGAAAATATTAAATCAATTTAAACAATCGCCTATCGTCAAAGGGATGACGATGCTGGTGCAGCCGGTAATCGCAGTCATGATGATCCAGCTGACTTGGCAATTCAGCTCCGTCTCCTTCGACTCCATCGGCATATGGCAATCCATTTTTATCGGCGTCATCTCGTTGGTCGCTATTATGTGGTGGAAAATCCATCCGGCGATCATGATTGTGGCTGCATTTGTTTATGGAGGGGTCGTGCTGCCTCATTTTATGGCTTAGAACGAAATGGGGCTGTCCAAAAGTCGAAAAAGCGACTTTTCGGACAGCCCTATTAAAAACCATATAATTAACTCGTCAGCCTATCAGCTTCATCGACTCCAAGATCTGTAATGTCTCTCTTGAAGATCTTGGACATGATGAACATATAAATAATGCCAATCACAACCCAAACGATTCCTCCAATGAATGCATCGGCATGCAAATGCGCCCATAGAACACCCGTAAAAGCCGCACCAAGCGTCGGCATGACGATGTAGGAAAATACTTGTTTCGGAGTTTGGTATTGTTTCTTTTTAAATACAAAGTATGCGATAACGGACAAGTTTACGAAAGTGAACGCTATCAAAGCCCCGAAGTTAATTACAGCAGATACCAGTTCAAGGCTTGGCCCCATCGCAAGCAAGCTGACGAGCCCCACGAATATGACGTTGAACAGCGGCGTTCTGAACTTCGGATGCACGTATCCAAAAAGCCGTTTCGGCAAAACGCCGTTTCTTCCCATAACATACAGAAGTCTGGAAACACTTGAGTGTGAAGCCAGTCCGGATGCGATGGTCGCTGCGAATGCTCCGGACAGGAAGATCAATTGGAATACGACGCCGCCGACATACAATGCAATTTCAGGAAGCGTATCATCGACAACATTGAATACCGAAACGTCAGGGAACAATGTTTGTGCAAAGTATGCACCGATGAAAAATACGGCTCCCCCGATAAGGACAGTGAAAGCGATCGCTTTTGGCATGATATTAATATCCTTTGCTTCTTCCGTGTACATGGTGATCGCGTCAAAACCGATGAATGAGAAGCATACAACAGTTGCACCGGTTAACACGGCGGTTATATGCATGTTCGCCTGGAACAACGGCTGGATAGTTAACAGTGTTCCGGTTCCCATTCCTTTATATAGCTGGATGGATCCCAATACAACGAAAGCAGCCATCAAAACCAAAGTGAAGACAACCAAAATAACGTTGACGCCCGATGTTGATTTCATGCTGATCGCATTGATGACTGTTACAAAGGCGACATAGATAAGCACCCATATCCACGCGGATGCGTCAGGGAAAAGCGATTCCATGTACAGCCTGATGATGACGGCGTTTACAAGCGGCAGGAGTAAATAGTCAAGCAATGAAGCCCAGCCGACAAGGAAGCCCAACCGGGGTCCCATTGTCTCCCTTGTATATGTGTAAGCAGACCCGGCACTTGGAAATACCTGAACCATTTTCCCATAACTGATTGCCGTAAAAAGCATAACGATTAAACCGACGATATATGCCAAGGGGACCATTCCCCCTGTTTGTTTGGAAACGATTCCAAAAGTATCGAATACAACTGTGGGAGTCATATAGCCTAATCCGAGTGCAACGATTGCCCATAAACCGAGAGATCTTTTCAACGTTGCGTTATTTTGCATGTAACAGCCCCCTGGCAAAATTAGATTTGGTATTGTTCGAAGGAAGGATATTTTCCGAAAGCAATCGGAAAATATCAACCATCCAACTTTTTATTGTGAACGATTACACAGGCTTGTAATCCGGACTTTTCCATTCCATTAATGCAGCGTACTTCAATGATTCGGCATCTTGCGGCAAATAGTTTGGCATAATGGCCTTAAATTCAAATCCATTTCTCAGCTGAAATGTCATGACAGGATCATACAGCTCACCCTTGACCACTTTTTCTGCATATTGCTCGGGTGTAAGCTCGTGGGCATGTTTATGATAGTTTGGGATACGCCCTCCAAACAGAATGCTCTCCAAGTTAAAGGCTTTTACAATTTCTCTTCTTGCTTGATACAGCCGCCTTCCAACTTTGAGGCCCCTGTATTCGGGATGAACAACAACTTCTGTTCCATACAGGTTTTTCCCCTGTGGGTTGTGATTTCTTATATATCCTTTGTCTGATATATCGTCGAATGAGTGATCGACCCCATATTCTTCAAAGTTTACGATCACACTTGAACATGATCCGATAATGCTTCCGTCTTCATGTTCAATGACTACCTGGCCTTCGGGGAAAATCTCAATTTGGCTGGCCAAGTGTTCGGGTTGAAAGGGGATTGACGGATCTCCGAACCCGATTGCGGCCATCTCGTTTACTTTATAAATGTCCCGCAGTTCCATGTGTCTGGCCCCTATTTGTTCAAGAGCTTTTGCCAACTCTTCCTTCAAAACGATAGCGCCTCCCTTTTGTTTGTTGGATGGCGCGCAATGTTGGCTTGCACACCATCCACACCCTATATTAATTTTCATAAATGGATACGAACTTTTCTTCCAAGTATTCTTCCAAGCCGTACTTTCCGCCTTCTTTGCCCATTCCGCTTTCTTTGATTCCACCGAACGGGGCTTGAATAACAATCGGAGCCGGATCATTGATGCCAATAATGCCAAACTCGAGTTCTTTCATCATTCTTAAGCCACGGCCCAAGTTTTTGGTATAGCAGTAAGCAGCAAGGCCATACAATGTGCTATTCGCTTTTTCAACCACTTCTTCTTCACTTTCAAACGTGAATACAGGTGCGATGGGTCCAAATGTTTCTTCGGTCGCGATCACCATGTCTTCTGTCGCATTCAAGATGACAGTAGGCTCAAAGAAGTAGCCGTCCCCTTTTTCGTAATTGTAGACTTTACCGCCGGCCACAACTTCCGCATTGTGTTTTATGGCATCTGCCACTTGGTTTTCCATCGTCTCAAGTGCTTTTTTGTTGATTAACGGGCCTACGTCCGTACCTTCTTCCAGTCCATCGCCAATTTTTAGTTCTGCCGTACGCTTGGCAAGCTTTTCTGCAAATTCCTTGGCAATGCTTTTATGTGCATATACACGATTCGTACTGATACATGTTTGGCCGGAGTTTTTGAATTTGGAAAGCATGACACCTTCAACAGCAAGGTCGATGTCCGCATCTTCAAAAACGATGTAAGGAGCATGCCCACCCAATTCCATTGATACTTTTTTCAATGTATCTGCCGAATCACGGACTAACTTTTTACCCACATGAGTGGAGCCCGTGAACGTAAGCTTGCGGACATCGGTACTTGAAGTCAATTCTCTTCCAATTTCTTCTGAAGGTCCGACAACAAGGTTTACTACTCCCTTTGGAAGACCGGCTTCGTGGAAGCATTCGAACACTTTTATGGCAGATAAAGGTGTCTGCGATGCCGGCTTGAGAACAACTGTACAACCTGCTGCAAGTGCAGGTGCAATTTTTCTTGTAATCATTGAAAGCGGGAAGTTCCATGGCGTGATGGCACCGCACACGCCAACCGGCTGTTTGATCACCATCAGGCTTTTATCGTGATGGGAAGCGGGAAGGACATCACCATAGATTCTTTTCGCTTCTTCCGCATACCAGTCCAAATAGCTGATCGCACTTAAAACCTCCCTTTTCGCATCCGGAAGCGGCTTTCCGTTTTCAAGTGTAATGATTTGGGCAAGCTCATCCTCTCTTTCTTTCATGAGCCGAACCGCTTTAAAAAGAAATGCACTTCTTTCGTTTCCTGTTGTTTTCTTCCAGGTTTTAAAAGCTTCTTTCGCTGCGGCAATTGCTTCTTTTGTTTCTTCCGCACCGCAAACGGAAATCGTATCAATCACTTCTAGTGTGGCAGGGTTCGTAACTTGTTGTTTTTTCTCTGTTTCACGCCATTCTCCATTAATGTAAAACATGAAAATGCCTCCTTATCCATACGTTTATTTTAATTTGTTTTTAAAGGCGGTAATTGATTCGTCAAGGATTGAAATGATTGTCTCCACTTCTTTTTTATTAATGATGAGTGGAGGTGCAATGGCGACCCGGTCCATGCCAAGCGGCCTCAAAATAAGCTTTCTGTCAAAGCACTCATCCACAATGGTTGGAGCAGCTTTTATTTCAGGTGCAAACGGTTTGTCATTTTCCCGGTCTTCCCTGAGGTCGAAAGCGGCGAGTAATCCGATTACCCTTGTATTCGTTACAATGTCGTGCTTTTCTTTTAAATAGTCAAGACCTTCACGCATCACTTGTTCCATTTCTTTGACGTTGTCCAAAACATTGTCACGCTCTAAAATTTCAATGTTTTTTAGCGCGACTGCACAAGCCGTCGGATGTCCGCTATATGTGAATCCGTGTGAAAGAACTCCGTTGAAGCTTACGATTGTGTCACGGAATTCCTTGTTCATCACGACTGCGCCAAGCTGAGAATATCCGCTTGTAATTCCTTTTGCGATGCTCATCAGGTCAGGGACAACATCCCAATTTTCAACGCCAAACATGGTTCCCGTACGGCCGAATCCGCAAATGACCTCATCTGCAATAAACAGGATGTTATTTTCATCTGCCAATTTGCGAACAGCCTGCAAGTAGCCTTCTGGGGGAATATTGACGCCGCCAGCTCCCTGTACAGGTTCGATAATGATTGCAGCAATATTGTCCGCCCCTTCTCTTTCGATCGCTGCACGGATGGATTCTTCATAATTCGGATCGGTTTTGTCTCCTTGTTCCGCGTTGACCAGGTGAGCAGTGGCGTGTACGAACAGCCCCGGAATATTGGATCCCGAAAACTCATGGAATGCCTGAAGTGCTGTCGCTGTTTGAGCGCCGATTGTTACACCGTGATAAGCGTTTGTCACGGCAATGATTTTTTTCTTGCTTGGCTTTCCTTTTATTTCCCAGTAAAATCTGGCCAGTTTGAATGCGGTATCATTTGATTCCGAACCTCCGGACGTATAAAACACGGCTTCCAGGCCGCCAGGTGTCATATCGGCAAGTTTTTTTGCCAGTTCGATTGCGGGTTCATTTGAAAAACCTTTAAAAGAGGAAGCATAAGCGATTTTCATCATTTGTTCTCTTGCCGCGTCAGCAAGTTCCGCGACTCCGTGCCCCAAGTTTACATTCCATAACATGGACATTCCATCTATATATCGATCTCCATTTACATGGTCGGCATAAATGCCTTCCCCTCCTGCAAAAATAATAGGCGGCCCCTGTTCTGCAAGCAATTTGGGATCTGTCGTCGGATGGATATAATGTTTTTTATCTAATTCGATCAGCTCTTGAATCTTGGAATTTTTTGCTACTGTACCAGCCATAGCGGCACCTCCATTATTTATTCTTGCCCAAAACATTATGCAAGTTCCGTGCCACATCAGGAGCCGCATTACAGTAATGCACCATCCCTCGATTCAATCACCTTTTGGATCTTGCATACCAGAGGTTCTGCAGTGATTTTCACAAAGTGCTATGCTTATATGAGTTGTATTATTCAATACTGCATAAAAGAATAAGTTGACGGAAATACACCGAAGCAGCCCAATTCTGACATCCGCTTGTCTCGGCTATGATCATTCAGTTTTGAATATTGATATTAACGAACTGAAATATCTTCTTTTTCACGTCTTCGGTTTAATATTTTCTGATATTTTCTGCTGACGGAAGATTGGCTGATGCCAAGTGCCTCCGCTGCTTTTGTTGTTGTCTTGTACAAGTTCATCGCCTGGGAGATGAGCTGTTCCTCAACGGCTTCAAACGCTTCCTGAAGCGGCATGATATTCGTGATGATCGGCTTTACTTTTTTCATCGGCTCATTTAGCTTTAGCACTTGGCCCACGACGCTGGCATCGATCAGTTCGTCGTCTGCTGTAACGACAAGCCGCTCAACGATATTTTGCAGCTCGCGGATGTTACCCGGCCACGTGTAGGCTTCCAATAAATTCAGCGCATCGGGCGTTAAATGGTAATTGCTGTTATGGCGCTCATTCAGCTGTTTAAGGAAATGGTGTGCAATTAAAGGAATATCTTCACTCCGCTCTCTCAAAGGCGGTACATGGATGGGAATGACATTCAGCCGATAAAACAAGTCTTCACGAAACGTGCCGTCCGCCACCATTTCCCGCAAATTTGTATTTGTTGCTGCAATAATTTGAACATCAACCGAGAAGGACTGCGTGCTTCCGACGGGCGTTACTTCGCGTTCCTGCAGGACACGCAGCAGCTTCACTTGCAGCCTTAAAGGAAGTTCCGCAATTTCATCCAAAAAGAGGACCCCTTGGTCTGCCTGTTTAAAGTAGCCGTCTTTCCCTCCGGGATCAGCACCGGTGAAAGCCCCTTTGACATATCCAAACAATTCGCTTTCCAAAAGCATTTCCGGTATCGCTCCGCAGTTTACCTTCAGAAACGGCTTGTCTTTTCTGGCACCAAGCTGGTGAATGGCGTGCGCGATTACTTCTTTTCCGACGCCGGATTCACCTTGGATCAGAACCGTCGATGAAAACTTGGCCACCTTATGAATTTGGGTAACAATATCCTCCATCTTCTGGCTGCAGTAAATTAACTGCCTTTGCAGTTTTTCCCGCGTTCTGATTTGATCGAGCTCTTCCTTATAGCGGGCCGAAATCTTTTTCATCTCACGAAGTTCATCACGGAGGCGTGTTGCTTCGGTAATATCCCGGGATGCTATGATAATCCGTTCTATTTCTCCGTCTTCACCGAGAATGGGATTCCCGACAGCAAGCACTTTCTTCCCGGCCGGCGTTTCCTGTACAACTGAAACTTTCTTTTTCTTTTCCAGGACAAGCCTTGTTACAGAAGGCATAAACAGCCCCTGCTTTTCGAGCTCAATAATATTTTTCCCAACTAGTTCACTTAAATCAACACCCCAAAAGTCCGGAACCGCGTTTTCGCTGAACCTGAGGAGCACCCCCTTCGCATCCACAACCAAAATTTCATCATAAATGCTCGATAAAATGGCATTGAGGTCCTTATTCAAATTTTTCACCGACTCAAGCTCCATCGCCATCTGTTCAACCATCGGCAAATCCTGAACAATAATAATGAGGCCTTCCACATTTTTGCCGTCATTAATAATAGGGCTGTAATCGACAAGCAAACCGGATTCATTTGTTACCTGAATCTGGTTTAATACTGTTTCGCCAGTTAAAAAGACATGTTTTAAATGGTCGGGATCGAAAATAGCACTAGCGGACTGATTGAGCACTTGTTCCGGTGTAAAACGGGTCATCTCCAGGGCAGATTCATTGTAATTGACGATGATTCCACGATTGTCCACAATAAAAATCCCCATCGGAATCGATGCGATCAATACTTTCAAAAAGTTCATATCTTCGCTTTCTTGCTTAAACAATTCAATGAGTAAATCCTCCCGCAGAACGTAGCCGGTGATTGAACCGCTTTCATTTTTGATTAATGAGATATCCTTTCCCAAAACTTGGAAAATGGCAGAAAAAGGGAGGTTTTCCGACAGTGTGCTCAGTTCTGTCACTGGCTGGGCGTATTGCTTCAACTGTTCCAACTGCAACTCTTCATTTTCTCTGTAACGTACAGGCAAATCTCTTAAATGAATATAGCTGCTAATCTCCTGATTCTCCTCCAAAAAAATAAACCGATGATTTTTGGACAATAAGTCATGCCAATTTTGGCCAGGTTCGTCTACAGATAACTTTACGATCGGTTGAATGATATCTTTGGATAAGAAGAACACGTTACCAATCCCTTCACTATGTCTTTTCTTGTCGTTTTTAATATTATAACAGAAAAAATAATATTATTATGTGCTTTTGAAAATAATTATTCAAATTAGCATGAACAAATCCATTCTATGCATAGAATCTTATTTATCGAAAATAGCCCTGAACTATTCTTTTATGAATAGTTTATGCGAAAAGTCATAGGAATTTTGGTTAATCGCAGTGTTTCAAGATATATTATCAATAGTCCGAATATATTCATAGATTGGCACATAATTTGCATTAAAAATTAATAAGTTTTGTCGAAGTGAAATTTTCTGACTTTACAACAGCAACCAAGAAAAAGGAGTGTTACATTTTGAATGATCTTATGGTTAAAATGGACAACGTCGTCAAAAGTTTTGATGGGAACGTTGTTGTCAAAAACATCAATATGGATATCAAGAAAGGAGAATTTCTGACACTGCTGGGTCCTTCGGGATGTGGAAAAACGACGACGTTGCGCATGATTGCCGGATTTGAACAACCGACAGACGGTGATGTATTGATAGATGGAAAAAAGGTGAGCGGCGTTCCCCCGCATAAAAGGGATGTCAATACAGTATTCCAAAGCTACGCCCTTTTTCCCCATATGAATGTGTATGACAATGTGGCGTTTGGGCTAAAGATGAAGAAAAAGGGGAAAGAGGATATAAAACGGCACGTAATGGAAGCGCTTAAACTCGTCCAGCTTGAAGACTTCGTGGAACGAAAGCCCGACCAGCTCAGCGGCGGGCAAAAACAGCGCGTTGCAATCGCCCGCGCCCTCGTCAACAGCCCTAAAGTGCTCCTTCTCGATGAGCCGCTCGGTGCACTTGACCTGAAATTGCGCAAACAGATGCAGGTCGAATTAAAACACCTTCAACAGCAGCTCGGCATTACATTTATATATGTCACCCATGATCAGGAAGAAGCCTTGACGATGTCCGACCGAATTGCGGTCATGAATAACGGCATTATTGAACAGCTTGGAACGCCGGATGAAATATATGAACGGCCCGCTTCCCGTTTTGTTGCCGATTTTATCGGGGAAACGAACCTTTTTGAAGGAAATGTCGTGGAAATAAACGATTCCCATGCCTTCCTTGACTTTTCAGGCCATAAAATCCCCGTTGTCCAGACGAAGCCGCTTTCTTTAAATAGCAAAGTGGCAATGGCTATTCGTCCTGAAAGAGTAAAGCTCCATAAAGAACCGAACGGAAAGGGCTTCGTTATTCCCGGGAAGATCGTCGAGCATATTTATGTCGGATCGATTATAAAAACAGTTGTCGCTTTTCCGGACGGTAACCAATTTACCATAAACGATGCGCCGGAAGTAGCCCATTCATTCGCCGTTGGCCAGGATGTCTTCGTGAACTGGGAACCTGATAAGGCGGTGGTCATTTCATATGAATAGCAACGTGGCTCCCGCGGAAAAATCTCCCGTTATCAAAAAGAATAAGCGAAATCCCGGACGGTTAATGGGAATGGCTTGGACACTTTCCCCCGTCACCTTTTGGCTCGTCTTGTTTTTTGTGTTTCCGCTTCTATTTATTTTGTTGATCAGCTTCGCTACACGCGGTTTATATGGCGGCGTAGAATATACTTTTACAATTGAAAATTATACGCGCTTTTTTGATCCGCTATACTTGAAAATTTTATGGGATTCCATTGTGATTGCCGGATTTACAACACTGATCTGCCTTGTTTTCGGTTATCCTTTTGCCTATATTATTGCGAAATCTCCCAAAAAGTATCGTAACCTTTTGTTGATGCTTGTCATTGTGCCATTTTGGACGAATTCACTTGTTAGAACATATGCCTGGATCGTTCTTTTGCGGACCGAAGGCGTTATCAATATGTTTTTATTGAAAATCGGAATCATTTCTGAACCGCTTGCGATGCTGTATAATCACGGAGCCGTGATGGTTGGTTTGACGTACACTTTGTTCCCGTTCATGGTGCTGCCGTTGTATGCTTCCATTGAACAGCTGGATAAATCTTACCTGGAAGCGGCAAGCGATTTGGGAGCCAAACCGCGGCAGGCGTTTACAAAGATTACGCTGCCGCTCACAATGCCGGGGATTGTTGCAGGCTGCCTGCTCACCTTTATCCCGACACTTGGCCTGTTCTTTATCCCCGACCTGATGGGCGGATCTAAATCATTGTTAATTGGAAACTTGATTAAAAACCAATTCCTGACAGCCAGAGACTGGCCGTTTGGCTCTGCTGCTTCCATGATTTTAATGGTGCTCACATTAATTTTTATCCTGATCTACTTGAGGGTCGGCGGCAACAAGAAAGGGATCGAGGTGATATAGATGGATCTCCGATTTAAAAGCTTGCCATCTATCTTGTATGCAATTTTTATTTACAGCTTTTTATATGTACCCATTATTGTCTTAATCGTCTTTTCTTTTAATAAATCGAGATTGAATGCCGTTTGGACTGGATTTACGTTCGAATGGTATGGCAAGCTGATGCAAAACACCGATGTGCTCGCGGCAGCCAAAAACAGTTTAACTGTAGGTGCCGTCTCCACCATTGTCGCCACCATGATAGGTACAGTGGCAGCAGTTGGCATGTATCGCTATCACTTCAGGGGCAAAACCGCCTTGGACGGAATGCTTTATTTACCGATCATTATACCGGAAATTGTCATGGGGATTTCCCTTCTCGCGTTTTTCGCTCTTGCCAATATTCCTCTTGGCATCATGACGCTCGTCATTGCCCATATCACATTTTGTATCCCGTTTGTCGTCGTCATCGTACGGGCAAGATTGGAGGGATTTGACCGTTCCATGGAGGAAGCGGCGAGAGACTTGGGAGCAAATGAATGGCAAACCTTCACCAAAGTAACCTTGCCCATTATCGGTCCGGGTATCATGGCTGGCGCGCTGTTATCTTTCACTCTTTCGATTGACGATGTGATCATCAGCTTCTTCGTCGCCGGTCCAAGCAGCACAACGTTGCCTTTGAAAATTTTCTCGATGGTGAAGTTCGGCGTATCTCCTGAGATCAATGCCCTATCCACATTGATGCTTGTGATTACCCTGTCAATTGCTGTATTTGCTCAACTCAGACTAAACAAATAAAAAAAAGCCGATTCAATTTGAAATGGCCGGTACTTCAGCAAGTACCGGCTATATTAGAAAATAAAATTTTTTAAAAGTTAAAAAAAGGGGGAATATTGTGTATTTTTCCAGGAAAACCGGCAAGTATGTCTTTTTTTGATTATGGCATTCATTGTCGGGACCGTCGCAATGGGATGCGTTAAAAGCGGCACTTCCGGGGGATGAGGCCGGTTCAAATGACGGCGAGGATGGAGAGCTTTCAGGCGAGCTGAATTTATTTATTTGGTCTGAGTACATGCCTGACAAGATACTCAAACAGTTTGAAGAAGAAACTGGAATAAAAGTCAATTACAATGTTTATTGGTCCAACGAAGAAATGCTTGCCAGGATCAGCGCCGGTGCAACAGGTTATGATCTTTCAGTGGCAAGTGATTACATGGCAGAAATCATGAGGAAGCAAAACCTGCTTGAAAAGGTGGAGAAGGAAAACATCACCAATCTTGATAATCTGGACACTGAACTTTTAAACCCAGACTACGATCCGGGTAATGAATATTCCATCCCTTATATGTGGGGAAATGTTGTGATTGCCATCAATGAAGATAAAGTTGATAAGGAAATCACCAGCTTTGAAGATTTATCGAATTCAGAGTTTAAAAACTCCCTCGTTGTACTCGACGATCAAAGGATTCTAATCGGTATCGGCAATAAACTTCAAGGCGAGTCGATAATTCAACTGATTCCAAAGTCATTCAAAAATCGAAAGACCTGTTAATGGACTTACTGCCAAACATCAAGGCATTTGACAGTGACAGCCCGAAAACAATGCTAGTTAACAGCGAAGCCAAAGCAGGAATAGTCTGGGGCGCAGAGGCCTATTTGGCAGAAAAAGAAAACCCATCCATTAAAACGGTACTTCCTGATGAAGGAACAAATATTTGGTTCGACAACTTTGTCATACCTGCCGGTACGCCAAACAAAAAGAATGCTGAGACCTTCATTGACTTTATTTTAAAACCCGAGGTCACTGCGGAAATTATCGAAGACTTCCCGTACGCCAATCCGAACCTGACGGCACATGAGCTGATTGACGAAGATATCATGACACACCCTGCCGTCTATTCCAACGAAAAATTCTTGGAGAAGAGTGAAATTTTTAAAGACATCGAGGACGCCATCCTGGAATATGACCGCGTTTGGTCTAAAATCAAGCAGTAAAAGATTAGCGTATATTTTGACGCTTTGCATAAGAGGAGGTCGTACTATATGAAAAAAAGGATTGGCAATATCATCGCAGCCATGGTCATCACCTTCCTGCTGACAAGTATCTTCTTATCAGGCTGCGGAACAGGTAATACTTCTGGTGGAAACGAATCAAAAGAATTGAATGTTTTTAACTGGACAGAGTACATTCCTGAAATCACCATTAAAAAGTTTGAAGAGGAATATGGCGTAAAAGTGAATTACAGCATGTTCTCATCCAATGAAGAAATGTTGGCAAAAGTGGCGGCAGGCGGAGGCGTTTATGACCTTACAATGGCGAGTGATTATATTGTCCCTGCCATGGTTGAACGCGATATGATAGAACCGGTTGATTTATCAAATATCCCGAATTTTAAAAATCTTATAGATGACTATATTGATCAGGATTTTGATCCGGGAAATAAATATTCTGTACCTTTCATGGGGAATACTTTGTCCCTTGGTGTCAACCCGGATTCAATCGGGGTTGATGTATCCGAAATTAAACGCTACACCGATTTATGGACCCGAAATTGAAAAATAAATTAGTTGTCTTGGATGACCAGCGCATGATTATCGGGATGATCCTTAAGTCTCTCGGGTACAGTGCAAATGATACAGATCCGAAACATCTGGACGAAGCCAAGAAAAAAATGGTTGAACTCATTCCAAATATCAAGGCGTTCGACAGTGACAGTCCGAAGCAGATGATGGTGAATGGGGAAGCTTCCGTAGGGCTCGTATGGGGTCCGGAAATTGCCTTGGCCCAGAAAGAAGGAGCGAACTTCGAAACCATTATTCCTGAGGAAGGTCTCCTGATCACGATGGACAATTGGGTTATTCCAAAGGACGCAAAGAATAAGGAACTGGCAGAGAAGTTTATCAACTTTATTTTAGAGCCTGAAATCAGTGCGGAAATTGCTGAGCATCAGCCGTATATCAATCCGAACAAAGAAGCACGCAAACTGATTGATGAAAATATTCTTAATAATATCGCCATTTATCCGCCTGAAGAGGAAATGGAACGTCTTGAGTATATCGAGGATATCGGTGAAGCGATCCAGTTATACGACCGTGTCTGGTCGGAAGCGAAAGGAACACAATAGTCTGATACTTAGAAGAGGCCAACTTTCCTATCTTTTTAAATGTATATGATTAAATATTCAATAACACCCAAATAGTCTATCTCTATAGAGAGGAGTCGGCAAATGTTAAAATAGGATATCAGCGATTTGCATGGCCATTTGCCTTTTTATTGCTAATCAATGTCATTTTAACGGGCTGCGGTGAAAAAAGCCCTCCGAAAACTCAGGAGGCATCCGGTGGAGCAGGTATTTCAGGAGAATTGAACTTATTTAACTGGTCGGAGTACATGCCGGACAGTGTGATTGCGAAGTTTGAGAAAGAATATGGAGTAAAAGTGAATTACAGCGTATATTCATCCAATGATGAAATGCTGGCAAAAATCAATGCGGGCGCTTCAGGTTATGACATCGCCGTCGGAACCGATTATATGGTGGAAATTATGAGGGATGAAGGCTTGCTTGAACCGATAAACCTGGATAACATCACCAATTTAAGCAACATTGATGATCAATTCCTGGACAAGTCATTCGATCCCGGAAATAAGTATTCTGTCCCTTATATATACTCTCGGTATTCCAAACGAGTAAATTCCTGAATTCCCAAAAATTTACTGGAAATGGAGTGTAATCTGATGAGGAGATGGTCATTT
>NZ_JBFEGN010000027.1:0-42196 GCF_047228825.1 Siminovitchia jepli | reverse complement strand
TAAAAGATCACCGACAATGGCTAAACCGGAATGTGCTGTAATTCGTTCATCTGTCGTTTCAATAATAAACTTTTTCATAGAATACCACCCGTTTGGTGAAGTTACTAATTTTATCTTTTTTGGGTATTATACCTGATTTCACCAGCTTTTGGATGCATTTTAGCTAAATTTTGTCACGGATTAAGGTTCTTCTTAAATTCAATATTAAATAAAACTTATACTTGGCTCCACACGGCTTGCGATTTTTCTTGATAGCTCAGTTGGCCGGTTTCAGGGAAATAAGCCTCAAAGATAGTTCTGTCCGATTTCATCTGGCTGACAGAACCGCGTTTTATCTCCCGGGAAATGGTTCTCCATAGCTTTGGCGATGTCTGGTTACAGACGCCCCTTCGTTAAGCAGGGGCGGAGATTTTTCCGCGGTCAATAGCTGTCAAATGTGTAAAGGTGCGTTTGTTTGTGGTAGACTGTGTTTGAGCCATAGATAAACCCCTCCGTATTGATTGTGTTTTCGTCGACCTAATCATACACGGTTTGTCTATGGTTTTTCACGTTTTAGGTGTTGCATTTGATTATACAACTAGCCTAAATATATTTTTCATAGAGCTTTTTATTTTCTAGTTGTTATAATAGAAGAGAGGTGAGTGAGGGTATGGACCAGCTAAAGGATGATGTGATATCTTATCTCCAAGAAAAAAAGGCAACCATCCTCGAAAGATGGAACAATAAAGCAATGCATCCGCCCGATCAGTCCAAATCAGAACAATTGAAAACAAATCATGTAGGGCGATTTATTTTAAAGATAGCATTACATGGTCTGTCACTATCCCAAACTGAATTGGAAAATTATTTGAAAGCCAATGCCTGCAAATTGGCCAAGATGAAAATGAAGGATAACTTGGGCATTGAAATACTCGTATATAATGTCAATGTAGCAAAAAACATGCTCATTGATGAATTATGCCGTTATCCTGCCCATGTAAAAAAATTGGAGAATATCTTTTCGCAATTATTAAATATCATTGATCGATTTACATTCCATTTGGTTGCCCACTATAGTGCCATGAAAAAACAAGTGAATGAAGAGAAAAACCGCCATATTCATTCCAGCCATGAAGACCGCCTGACACTGCTTGGCCAGATGACATCCAGCTTTGTGCATGAATTTAGAAATCCGCTTACAACCGTGCAGGGATTCGTTCAATTATTGCGTGCCGAACACCCGGATCTCCCGTACATGGATATTATTGCAGCGGAATTGGATCAGTTGAAATTTCGGATTACGCAATTTCTCATGCTCTCAAAAAAACAAGTCGTTGATCAGGAAAAAGTGGTTTTTTCTTTAAATGATCTTTTAGAGCAAATTGCCGCCTTTGTTTATCCCAGGCTGCTCGAATTAAATGTTACCTTAAAGCAGGAATTGGAACAAAATCTATTTGTAAAAGGCGTTCAGGAAGAAATTCGCCAAGTGATCATCAATATTATTTTCAATGCGATTGAGGTGATGGAAGCAGAGAAAGCCGAAGCCGTTATACATATAAAAGGGTACAGAAATGGCGAAAAAATTGTATTGGAAACATCCAATACAGGGCCCAAAATACCGGAGCATTTAATGAAAGATATTTTTGAACCGTTTGTAACGACTAAAAAAACAGGAACCGGCCTCGGACTGTATGTATCGAAGGAAATTATTGAAAAACATAACGGGAAATTATTTTGCGAGTCAAACGATGATTGGACTACTTTTACAATTATACTTGATGCATATGATAAACAAGAAAAGTTTGACTAAAATTTGATCAAGTTGCAGACTGCCCCATACCTAGTGAAAAATGAGGCAGTCTTTTTAAAAATATTTAGGCGGAGAAAACAATTCTCCACCTCATTTTAGTAAACCCACGCCGCGCCTACAATGATCAACAAAATAAACAATACGACGATCAACGCGAATCCTCTGCCGTATCCATAACCGCCGTATCCATAGCCTCCATAACCATAACCGCATCCCCAGAAGCCCATGATGAAATCACCTCCTGATTCGGGAATAAGGGAGAATCCCCTACACCATAAACTATTCAAAAGTTCAGCTTTTGGACTGGGCAGATCCATTACAAATCATCAACTATTTTATCTTTCGCCCATTGACCGTTATACTAAAAGGATATGAACCCCAGTTCGAAAGGAGCACCATTATGAAATCATTAATATTGGCGGAAAAGCCCAGCGTTGCCCGTGATTTGGCACGTATTCTCGGCTGTAAAACAAAACAAAAACATCATATAGAAGGAGACAAATTCATTATTACTTGGGCGCTCGGGCATTTAGTGGAATTAAAGATGCCCGAAGACTATGACACAAAATATAAAACCTGGCGCATGGAAGACTTGCCGATCATCCCTGAAAAAATGGGTTTAAAAGTCATCCGGCAAACAACAGCCCAGTTTAAAGGAATTGAGAAGCTGGCGAGAAGAAAAGACATTAAAGAACTGATTATCGCTACGGATGCCGGACGGGAAGGTGAACTTGTCGCCCGCTGGATTATTGAAAGAATCCGATGGAATAAACCGCTTAAAAGGCTGTGGATCTCATCCTATACCGACCGTGCGGTAAAAGAAGGCTTTCGCCGTCTGAAGCCTGCAAACCAATATGATTCACTATACAAATCAGCTGTTTGCCGTGCAGAAGCCGATTGGCTCATCGGTTTAAACGCAACCCGTGCGCTGACGACAAAATATGAAGACCCTTTATCCGCCGGCCGGGTCCAAACGCCGACATTGGCCATGATCCTGAATCGCGAAAAAGAGATTCAATCTTTTATCCCCCAGAAATACTGGACCGTTCATGCCCAAATCGGAACCTTTACGGCCATTTGGGAAGCAAATGGGGAAAGAAAAGTTTTTTCGGAACAAAAAGCAAAACAAATATTAGACAAAATAAAGGGAAAGCAGGCCTTTGTAAAAACGATTGACCGAAAAGAAAAAACAGAACCGCAGCCGCTTCCCTATGATCTGACTGAACTGCAGAGAGATGCCAACAGGCGGTACGGGTTTTCGGCCAAAAAGACTTCCAACGTATTGCAAGGCCTTTATGAACATCATAAAATCGTTACTTACCCGAGAACGGATTCACGGTATTTAACGACGGATTTGGCCGCGACGATGACCGAGAGACTTTCCGCCCTTTCATCCGTTTATAAGGAAGAAGTGCGCCATGCAATGAAACATAATGGGAAAGTTTTGGCGAAACGGGTTTTTAATAACGAAAAAGTAACCGACCATCACGCCATTATACCGACAGAAGAAAGACCTTCCATGAATGATCTTTCCGGGGATGAAAAAAAATTGTACAGCTTGATTGCCGAACGTTTTTTGGCTCTTTTTTATCCCGCCTGCCGATTTGAGTCCGTGCGCGCAGTGTTTGAAATTGAAGGGGAGCGCTTTACAGTCCGTGAATCCGTAACGGTCGATCCGGGATTTAAAGTCATATTCCGGCAAAGCAATGAACAATCCGAATCATCCAATCAGCTGGCAGTTCTAAAACCAGGCAGGAAAATAGCCGTTCGGGATGCCAGCCTGAAAGAAGATTTGACAGAAGCGCCGCCGCGGTTTGACGAATCGGATTTGCTTGCCCGCATGGAGAAATACGGTTTGGGAACGCCGGCAACGAGAGCGGACATCATTGAAAAGCTCCTAAGCTCCGAAGTGATTGACCGCCAAAATAATCGGCTGTATCCAACCCCAAAAGGCAAACAGCTCATTGATTTAGTAAACGACGATCTAAAGTCACCTGAATTAACAGCCAAATGGGAAGCCGAGCTGGAAGCCATTGCTCGCGGAATAGGAAATCCGGATGAATTTTTGCGGAAAATAAGAAAACAAACAAGGCAAATCGTAACAGAAATCAAGCAGAGCGAAAAGAAATATAAAGCACATAATATTACCGGGACGAAGTGTCCGGAATGCGGTTCTCTTATGAAAGAGAAAAAAGGAAAAGACGGCCGGATGCTCATTTGTTCGGACAGGGAGTGCGGCTTTCGGAAACGGAAAGACCCGAAACTGTCAAACCGCCGGTGCCCGCAATGCCGCAAAAAAATGGAAATTCACGAGGGAAAGGCGGGCGCATACTTTCAATGCCGCCGCTGTAACATTGTAGAGAAACTGGAAAAACAGAAAAAAGCTGTGTCAAAAAGAGAGGAGCGGCAGCTTCTAAACAAATATGCCAATGATGAATCTTTTGGAAACAGTTTGGCCGATGCTTTAAAAGCCGCCTTGGAACAGAAAGAAAAATGAACGGAATGACTCATTACTGATGAATACAATTTGAAGGTAAAAAGTAGGGAGAATTGTTATAAAAACAGGCTGGGCTGAATGCCCTGCCTGTTTTTATGTCTCTATTGATCCATGGATCTGTAAAGGTTGGCCATTTCAATGGCGCTGACAGCGGCTTCCCAACCTTTGTTCCCCGCTTTCGTCCCGGCGCGTTCAATAGCCTGTTCAATCGTGTCAGTCGTTAATACCCCAAAAATTACGGGGATTCCGGATTCCATTGCAGCGTTTGCCACACCTTTTGCCGCTTCGGCGCTTACATACTCAAAATGGGGTGTAGCCCCGCGGATCACTGTTCCGAGTGTAATAATTGCATCATAATGGTTTGTTTTGGCCATTTTTTTCGCAGTTAACGGAATCTCAAATGCACCGGGTACCCAGGCAACGGAAACGTGCTCTTCTGAAACTCCATGCCGCTTGAGCGCGTCCAATGCACCGGAAAGCAGCTTTCCCGTAATAAATTCATTGAACCTCCCTGCTGCAATTCCGATTTTTAAACCTGTCCCAACAAGATTTCCTTCAAAAACTTTCGTCATTCAAACCTCTCCCTTATATTAAAATATCAGCATATGTCCCAGCTTTTCTGCTTTAGCTTTTAAATATCTTTCGTTTTCACGTTTGGTCGGCAGTTGAATCGGGATTCTCTCAACAACGTCCAAACCAACATCACGCAAACCGGATATCTTTCGCGGATTATTCGTTAAAAGCCGGACTTGTTTGACGCCCAAATCCTTTAATATTTGCGCTCCTGCAGAAAAATCACGCATGTCGGCGGCAAAGCCGAGCATCTCATTCGCCTGTACCGTATCGTACCCTTCATCCTGCAATTGATAAGCTTTTAATTTATTGACGAGCCCAATTCCTCTCCCCTCCTGGCGCAAATAAACAAGCACACCGTTTTTCTCTTCCGAAATCCTTTTTAAGGCAGCTTCAAGCTGGGGGCCGCAGTCACAGCGGCATGATCCGAACACATCGCCGGTTAAACATTCAGAATGCAGGCGAACGATCACAGGTTTGTCAGGCATAATTTCCCCTTTTACAAGTGCCACATGCTCTTTACCGTCCGATTTGTCCGTATAAGCCATGATCGTGAAATCTCCGTATTCCGTAGGCAGCTTTGTTTCTGCTGCGCGGATCATTTGGGATTCAGAAAAAAGCCTGTACATGATTAAATCTTTTATCGTAATAATGACCAAATCAAATTGTTTGGCCAATGCTTCAAGATCGGGGAGTCTGGCCATCGTTCCGTCATCATTCATAATTTCACAAATAACACCTGCCGGTTTTGCCCCGCACAGTATGGCAAGATCGACAGCAGCTTCCGTATGTCCGGGGCGCTTCAATACTCCCCCGTCCGCAGCAATAAGGGGAAATACATGGCCAGGTCTTTTAAAATCATCAGGCCCTGCTCCGTCTTCAAGCATTTCCAAAATCGTTTTGGAACGCTCAAATGCGCTGATGCCGGTATGAGTGGAAATATGATCGATGCTGACAGTAAACGCCGTTCCGAACGGGTCCGTATTTTCACGGGCCATTTTAGGCAAATGCAAGCCGGCGGCCAGCTGCTTTGTAATGGGTGTGCAAATAAGGCCCCTTCCCTGTTTTGCCATAAAATTAATGACTTCCGGAGTTGCCTTTTCGGCAAGGGCTACAAAATCCCCTTCATTTTCCCGGTCTTCATCATCCACAACGATAATCACCTTTCCTTTTTTCAGCTCTTCCAATGCTGTTTCTATATCAGCAAACATACTTTCACCTCCATACTTGAAATACGGGACTTATATAAAACCATTATTTGCGAGTTTCTCCATTGTTACCCCGCTCTGCTTGCTCAGCATATGATAAGCATATTTTGCAAGCATGTCACATTCTATATTTACTTGGTCTCCGACCGTTTTTTCAGCCAGAATGGTTGCCGTTTGTGTATGCGGGATAAGGGAAATGGTTACGTTATTTCCATTCACCCCAAAAACGGTCAGCGAAGTTCCGTCAATGGCGATCGACCCTCTGCCATGAATAAAAGGAACACATTCAGCGGGTACTTGAATCGTTGCATACAAGGCGTTTTCACTCCGCTTTTTCTTTATAATGGTGCCTGTACCATCGACGTGGCCGCTCACAAAATGTCCTCCGAATCTGCCATCTGCCCTCATCGCCCGCTCAAGGTTGACGGGCGAACCAGGCTGCAATTTTTTCAAGGAGGTGGCCATATACGTTTCAGGGATCACGTCGGCTTCAAAAGTGTTGGTACCGAATTTTGTAACGGTAAGACATGCGCCATTGACAGAGATGCTGTCTCCCAACTTAACATCTTCCAACACTTTTGTGGCTGAAATCATGATGGTAAAAGATTGGGAGCCGGTCACGACCTTCGAAACAGTCCCGATTTCTTCAACAATCCCCGTAAATATCGTCCTCTCCCCCTTCCTTTGGTACGGCGGTGATCTTTATGTCCGGGCCCATTTTTTCAACCGATTGAAATGCAATCGGCGTTCCTTCTTTTATCAGCTCTTTTGGAGGCCCGCCAAATGCCGGACGGCCCTTGGCGTCGCATAAAATTGTCGGTGCCATGTACATGATAATTTCTTGAAAAGCCTGCGCCTGAATAAAAGAGGAATGTACCGTGCTTCCTCCTTCCACAAACAGGGAGGTGATCTGCTCATTTCCCAGCCATTTTAAAAGTAAATCAATATGAATCATGTCTGATGGCATTCTTTTTACCTTTACGCCTTGTTGTTCAAGGGCATCCTGCCTGCTTTGTTCCGCGCCTTTCCCGCAAACAACAATAACGGGAGCGGCACCATCATGAAGCATATGGGCATCTAAAGGCATGTTTAAACAGGTGTCTAAAACAATTCGAATGGGATGTATTCCACCTTGGGGCAATCGGGTGGTGAGATGGGGGTTATCGGCCAGGACCGTGTTCACGCCAACTAAAATCGCATCATGGCGATGGCGGTATTCGTGAACATCCATCCGTGCCACTTTAGAAGTAATCCATTTGCTGTTCCCGCTTGAAGCTGCTGTTTTTCCGTCGAATGTAACAGCTGTTTTCAATGTGACAAACGGTGTTTTTGTTCTGATGTAATGAAAATAGTGTTTATACAATTCCTTGGAAATATGTTCGCATATTCCCGATTCAACAAAGATTCCGGCAGTGCGCAACCTGTCTGCACCTTTTCCCGCCACAAGCGGATTCGGATCCATACTTGCAATATAAACGCTTTTAACCTTTTTACGAATAATGAGATCTGCGCAAGGAGGCGTTTTGCCCGTATGCGAGCAAGGTTCAAGCGTTACATACAGATCGGCCCCTTTGGCCTTCTCTCCAGCCTCCACAAGGGCATTTACTTCCGCATGCGGTTCTCCCGTCTTCATATGCGCCCCCATTCCGATGATCTTGCCGTCTTTGACAACGACACAGCCAACGGGCGGGTTCGGACTTGTCTGTCCGACAACAGACTCAGCAAGCTGCAGTGCCATTTTCATATAAAATTCTTTACCGGGCATGGCTCCTCCTTTCAAAATGTACATTGATCATCGACGGAAAAAGCCCCGAAACCAATGGTTTCGGGGCTTAAAAAGAACAGCAAATAAACGTTAAGACGAAAACTTTTCCATGGGAAAACAGACATGCCCAAAAGCATGTTTCGCCCTTACGCCGGTTTCCTTCTCCCATCCAGACTTTCACTGTCGGCTTTGGAATTTCACCAAATCCACCGTCTTGACTCAAGACGGGTCACGGGCTAAGAGATTAATCTCATCACCGCCGGTCGGGATTTTCACCCTGCCCCGAAGGAAAAACCTATTCGATTAAATACTATTATCTATATTTAATCATGGTAATGTCAAGGTTTATCTTTTCTTAATCTGAATGATTCTAATTTATTTGTAGTGAACAGCATAAACATTCTATAGAAGAAAATTATTTCTATAGGAGGTTTCCATGGATCAAAAGGATCAAAGTCGTCAATTAGACCAAATAAAGCAAATGCAACAAATGTTTAGAGCGAACATGAAAACTCAACCTTATCCCATGTACCCTAACTATGGGAAAATAACACGTTACGAAGAAATTCCGATAAGTTTACCTGAACAGCGCCAGCTGCGCCATCCCGGAGTGGAAAAATTTATGGTACCCCTTCCAATTATCGAAAACCCGAACTATAAAGGGAGTGGGAAGTTAACAGGAAAAGTAGCACTTATTACAGGAGGTGACAGTGGTATTGGTGCAGCAGTAGCAATTGCGTTTGCTAAAGAAGGCGCAGATGTTGCTATTTCATACTTAGATGAACATGAAGATGCAAATAGAACAAAAACGAGGATTGAACAACTCGGACAACGTTGTTTTCTAATGCCTGGTGACTTGCGAGACAAACAACAGTGTATCTCCATTGTAGAACAAACAGTAAATACGTTTGGACATCTTGATATTCTTTGTAACCACGTTGGTATCCAATTCCAACAACTAAGTCTGCTTGACATTACAGATGAGCAATTCGATGACACCTTCAAAGTTAATATATACTCTCATTTTTACACAACAAGAGCAGCGCTTCCTCATTTAAAACCAGGCAGCTCAATCATTGGCACTTCTTCAGTGGTGACGTATGTAGGTGAGCAGCAAATGATTGATTATACGGCCACAAAAGGCGCAATAGTTGGTTGGACACGTGCCTTGGCTAAAAATGTCGTGAAACAAGGGATCCGAGTCAATGCCGTCGCCCCCGGCCGAATTTGGACCCCACTTATTTCAGCAAGTTTCTCGTCAGACCAAGTCGCTGTATATGGAGC
Source organism: Siminovitchia jepli (assembly GCF_047228825.1). NCBI lineage: Bacteria > Bacillati > Bacillota > Bacilli > Caryophanales > Bacillaceae > Siminovitchia > Siminovitchia jepli. Next base: position 33,080 of record NZ_JBFEGN010000027.1, on the reverse strand, counting down.
ATTTAATCCAATGGAACGAGTTGCCCATCCATTTGAACTCGCACCAACCTTTGTCTATCTTGCTTCTGATGATTCCCGTTTTGTTACTGGTCAAGTTCTTCATGTTGATGGGGGAGAATCCACACATTCCTAACGGAAGGGGGTTACCATTTTGAGATATGAATTTAATCCAGAAGTAAAGCTATTGCTAGTAAACCATTCAAATGAAAAAGTAAAGATGGTCTATATAGAGGATTCCTGGTCAATGTCTAAAATCGCACTTAGACCACCATACTATTGCTACCCAAGTTACAAGCTGAATTATCCAATAATCTAAATAATAACAGACAAAAAGACACAGTGCGGAAGTCCATTCAACATTTTGCTGGCCAAACCATTCATGTTAATGGTGGAGAGCTGACATCATCTAAGAAACTATTCAATCAGTAAGATTAGTTAATCTTGATGCTTGATAAATTCCATTAAATAAATTAATTATTGAGGGTACAACTTGTCAGTTCCTTGGTGTTAGGGATTTTTAAGTGTTGCGTGTGGTAACCTCACTTTTAATCTAAAACTATGGGAGTAGCAAGTTTTTTGCATTTATAGCCCTTTAAATCAAGGATTATTAACTCTTTTAATATAAAAGTTTTGACATTACGGTATGTTATAAAGGAGGCGAATTATGATTCTCTCTAAATTTGTAGACGAACTACCCATCCCACCTATTTTAAAACCTCGATGGAAAGATCAGTTTTATACTTATTACGAAGTAAATATGACTGAATTCAGTCAATCACTTCATAGTCAGTTAAATGACTCGACTGTTTGGGGGTACGAAGATGGATATCCAGGACCTACAATTGAAGTCGAAAGTGGAGAAAAAGTGTTTATTAAATGGATTAACAATCTTCCTGATAAGCATCTTTTTCCAATCGATTATACGGTTCATGGTGCCGATCGGGATGTGCCTGATGTAAGAACAGTGGTGCACGTACACGGTGCTTGTGTTGAATGGGAAAGCGATGGCTACCCAGAGGCTTGGTTTACAAAGGGATTCAAACAAGTGGGGCCATATTTTAGAAAGCAAATATATCGATATGATAATTGTAATTATGCCTGCACTTTATGGTATCATGACCATACGATTGGTATTACGAGGCTAAATATTTATGCAGGTTTGGCAGGATTTTATCTTATCAGAGAAAATCGGGAACGTTCATTGAATTTACCGAGTGGGAAATATGAGATTCCTCTTATGATACAAGACAAGACATTTAATAAGGATGGTTCTCTTTACTACCCGAAGCAACCAGAAAAACCGATTCCTGAATTAGAAACGTCGATTATTCCTGAATTTATTGGGGATACGATTCTAGTAAATGGTAAAGTATGGCCTTATTTAAAAGTGGAACCACGTAAATACCGCTTTAGGCTTTTAAACGCATCCAACACTCGTTTCTATAGGATTAAGCTTGATTCTGGACAACTTATGTATCAAATTGCGACTGATGGAGGGTTGCTGGAATATCCAATTGGTATCAAGGAAATCATGTTAGCACCTGCAGAAAGGGCAGATGTGATCATTGATTTTACCAATTTAGAAGGGAAGAATATTATCATGACAAATGATGCCCCCGCTCCTTTTCCAGGGGGCGACAAACCGGATCCATATACGGTTGGTCAAGTGTTGCAATTTAGAGTAACTCTTCCTTTATCAAGTGTTGACACTAGTACAATTCCGGCTTATATGATACCTGTTCCAAAAATAAAAGAACAGACAGTTACGAGGATAAGATACCTAACATTAAATGATAATATGGATCAGTACGGTCGTGAATGGATGCTATTGGATAATAAACCATGGGATGCACCCATATCGGAAAATCCAAAATTAGGGGCAACCGAAATATGGTACCTCATCAACGTAACTGATGATTCACACCCAATTCATCTTCACTTAATTGATTTTCAAATACTTGACCGAAGAAATTTCGATGTTGATCAGTTTAACAAGGAGAAGGTTATCGAATATACAGGTCCGGCAATGCCACCGGAACCACAAGAACGAGGATGGAAAGATACCGTTCGAGCTAATCCGAAGCAAGTTACTCGAATAATCATGCAGTTCGGACCATTTACCGGGTTATATATATGGCACTGTCATATCTTGGAGCACGAGGATTATGAGATGATGAGACCGTATATTGTTATCCGATAATAATCGGGGATCTGTCAAAATTAACTTAATTAATTGGGGGAAAAAGTGAATTTGTTAGTGTCCCATCGGCAAAAAGAAATAGACCTCCCTTGGGGGTGGTCTATTTCACAAGATTATTCGAGACGGCTATAGTGCTAGAGCGTGTTGCCAGCACTTGCGGTCTTTATAAATTCGTATTTCTTCCCCTTTTTATAACAAATTTCCCCGGAACGAATGCTGCAGATCAGCTTTGCTGGAATTGTTCTTCTTCTGTTGAACCCGACAATGCCGTTGTTGAAGATGTTCCGCCTGAAATAACGAGGGAAACCTCATCAAAATAACCGGTTCCGACTTCACGCTGGTGGCGGGTTGCCGTGTATCCGTCAGCTTCAGAAGCGAATTCGGCCTGTTGTAGCTTGGAGTATGCGGCCATCCCTGCTTCTTTATATCCTTTTGCAAGCTCAAACATGCTGTGGTTGAGGGAATGGAATCCGGCAAGCGTAACAAATTGGAATTTATACCCCATTTTGCCCAACTCTTGCTGGAAACCGGCAATTTCTTCATCTGAGAGTTTGCTCTTCCAGTTAAATGACGGCGAGCAGTTGTATGCGAGCAGTTTTCCCGGAAATTGCTCATGAATCGCTTCAGCAAACCTTCTTGCTTCATCCATATCGGGTTCGGCCGTTTCACACCAAATAAGATCGGCATATGGAGCGTAAGCAAGGCCTCTTGATATCGCCTGGTCAAGACCCGGCCTTGTATAGTAGAATCCTTCCGGGCTTCTTTCTCCCGTGATAAACGGATGATCGTAAGGATCCACGTCGCTTGTCAGCAAGTTCGCCGCATTGGCGTCCGTTCGCGCTATGATGACAGTAGGAATATCCATGACATCGGCCGCGAGTCTTGCAGCAATCAAATGCTTGATTGCCGTTTGGGTAGGTTGAAGTACTTTTCCGCCAAGATGCCCGCATTTCTTTTCGGATGCAAGCTGGTCTTCGAGGTGTACGCCGCCCGCCCCGGCTTCAATCATCGCCTTTGTCAATTCAAATACATTTAACGGACCCCCGAATCCTGCTTCCATGTCCGCTACGATCGGCGCAAACCAATAAGTGTCCCCTTTTCCCTCCGCCTGTTGAATTTGATCGGCGCGTTGCAAAGTTTGGTTAATGCGCTTGACAACATGCGGTACGCTGTTGGCAGGATACAAGCTTTGGTCGGGATACATTTGCCCGGCCAGGTTTGCATCTGCCGCCACTTGCCAGCCGCTTAAGTAGATGGCTTTCAGACCTGCTTTTACCTGCTGCATGGCCTGGTTTCCGGTTAAGGCGCCCAGGGCGTTGATGTAGTCCTCTTCATTGATGAGTTCCCACAATCTTTCCGCTCCCATGCGTGCCAATGTATGTTCAATCACGACCGATCCCCGCAGTTTTGCAACATCGGCCGCCGAATACGGGCGTTCAATTCCTTTCCAGCGTTCTGATTTCCAGCTTTTTTCGATTTGGCGAATTTGTTCCTCTCTTGTCGTCATTCTTCTTCTCTCCCATTCTTACATGTTTATTTTTTATAATGAATAGATTGGGCCCGGGCGCAATCTATCATTCACCGAATCTGTTATACATCTATAATTCAAGTTTTAAAATGTTATATAACAGTATAGGCAAAAAATTAATCGATATGTGCACAGCATTCCAAGGATTCCTTGTAAGAGGAGTGCTCTGTTCCGCATGCACGGCAAAAATTTACATTTTCTTCCGGTTTTTCCAACACGACCACTTCCGGTGCTCTTTGCGGTTCAACAACAAACGAACCATCAACTTTTTTCTTTAATGTCAATAATTCATTTCCGTATACGAATGTTGTTCCGTCCATCTCGTCCACCGATTTTCCCATGATCAACCTTTCCATTACCCATTCGTCAATAAAGATTCGTCCTTCTGATTGTTTCGTTTGCATGTTTTCACCTTCTTATTTAAGTTGTTTCTAATATATAACAGATACAAATAATTTTCAACTGTTATAAAACAATTATTTTGAAATTTTTTTATCGCTTTGGCCATTTTTGATCAATGGGTCAAGAATCACTTGACCCATTCCCCTTTACGCCCTGTTTAAAGCCCGGTTCTGCTTATATGCCAACCGGCGGCGGTGCAATATCGGTTCTGTGTACCCGTTTGGCTGTTCGGTCCCCTTGAATACAAGTTCACATGCAGCCTGAAATGCGGCTGATTCATCATAATTTCCGGACATCGGCGTATAATTTGGATCTCCCGCATTTTGTTCATCAACCACTTTTGCCATTCGTTTCATCGTTTCCAGTACTTTCTCCTTCGTGCAAACCCCATGGCGAAGCCAGTTGGCCATATGCTGGCTTGAAATCCGGAGAGTAGCCCTGTCTTCCATTAGGCCGACATTATGAATATCCGGCACTTTGGAACATCCCACACCTTGTTCAACCCAGCGGACAACATATCCCAATATGCCCTGGGCATTATTATCCAATTCTTCCTGAATTTCTGCTTCGTTCCAATTGGGAATATTCTGCAAAGGAATATCGAGCAATTCATCCCTGACATCCGGAATAGATTTACGGAGATCTTTCTGTACTTCTTCCACATTTACTTGATGATAGTGAAGCGCGTGCAATGTGGCTGCTGTAGGCGACGGCACCCAGGCCGTGTTCGCACCGGCCTTCACATGGGCGATCTTTTGCTCCAGCATATCTTTCATTTTATCCGGCATTGCCCACATGCCCTTGCCAATTTGGGCTTTGCCTGGAAGTCCTGCAGCAAGCCCGGTAAAAACATTTGATTTTTCGTACGCACCAAGCCATTTCGACTGTTTCATTTCATTTTTTCTGATCATCACCCCTGCTTCCATAGAGGTGTGAATTTCATCACCGGTTCTGTCAAGAAACCCGGTATTGATAAATGCAATGCGGTCACGTACTTCTTTAATACAGGCTTTTAGATTTAATGATGTCCGTCGTTCTTCATCCATGACCCCAATTTTGATCGTATTTCTTTTCAAACCGAGGAGGTCCTCTACCCGGTCAAACAGCTCGTTGGCAAAAGCAACTTCTTTCGAACCGTGCATTTTCGGCTTAACGATGTAAATCGATCCCTTTTCGGAATTTTTCTTTACCGTATTGCCAAGTAAATCATGTTTCGCAATTAAACTGGTCACGATTGCATCGAGAATGCCTTCGGGAACTTCTTCCCCTTTCTCATCAAGCATGGCAGGTGTTGTCATTAAATGGCCAACATTACGCACAAGCTGCAAGGAGCGTCCTTTCAGCCGGATTTCTTTTCCGTTGGGCGAAGTATATGTTCGATCGCCATGAAGCGTACGATGAACCGTTTTCCCATTTTTCGCAAAAGTAGATGTAATCGTTCCTTTCATGAGGCCGAGCCAATTTCTGTAGACAAGCACTTTGTCTTCCGCATCGACCGCGGCTACCGAATCTTCGCAATCCATAATGGTTGACAGGGCCGATTCCAAAAGCAAATCTTTTACCCCGGCACAGTCCGTTTTTCCTACGGGATCGTTCCGGTCGATTTGGATTTCGATATGCAGCCCGTTATTCTTTAACAAAATCACCTCCGGCTGATCCGCTACTCCCTGAAAGCCGGCAAATTGATCTTCGTTTTTCAATCGGGTTTTGCCGCCATTTTTTAATTGGACGACAAGTTGGGCTTCTTCAATCACATATTTTACCGCTTCTTGATGGGATGATTTGGCTAGCGGGAATACATAGTCCAAAAATGCTTTTCCATAAGCGATTACCCTTTGGCCCCTGACAGGGTTGTATATGTCTGTCCGTTCCGCCCCGTTTGATTCATCCAATGCATCCGTACCATATAATGCATCATACAAACTTCCCCACCTGGCATTCGCCGCATTAATCGCATATCGGGCATTATTGACGGGCACAACGAGCTGCGGTCCCGCCTGTTTGGCAATTTCCTCATCGACATGGTCTGTTGTAATTTTGAAGTCTTCCACTTCGGGCTCCAAGTAGCCAATTTCCTTCAGGAATTTCTTATAATTGGCCAATCGGAACGAATCGGCGTGCTGTCTATGCCATTCATCTATTTTGGTTTGCATTGATTCGCGTTTTTTAAGCAAGTATTTGTTTTTGGGAGTTAAATCCCGAATAATTTGGCCTGTTCCCTTCCAAAATGCTTCAGGGTTCACTCCTGATTGAGGCAAAGCCTCTTTTTCGATGAAATCATAAAGGACAGAAGCCACCTGCATACCGCCTGCTTTTACATATTTCTCCATTCCATCGCCTCCTAAGAATAACATTGTTATATATCAGATTAAATAAAATCGTATTTATTATATAACAACAAAAGTGGAAATGAAAGAGTTTTTTTGGAAAAACAGTCCATGTTTGAATCCATAAATGGGGGAACAGTCGGGAAATCCCCTCAGCACAAAGCCAGCGTATTCAGGCACAAAAAGAAATCCGCCTTTTTTAAAAGCGGATTCTTACATCGTTTCAACACTTTCTTTCATGTTTCTATTTGCTTCCATCTTTCCGACGACATAAATGCTTGTTTCATAAAGCAGGGCCATTGGAATAAGGACCATTAATTGGCTGATGAAATCAGGCGGGGTAATGAGTGCCGAAACAACGGCTATTACCAAATATGACCACTTCCTCGCCATTTTCATTCTTTCCTTGGTTAACAAACCGATGGATGCCAAAAACATGGCAATGATCGGCAATTCGAATAAGAAGCCGAGCGGGATCGTCGTCATAATAAGAAAATGGACATATTCCTGAGCCGAAACCATCACATCAAAATTCTCGGCCCCAACTTTCATTAAAAAATGATAGCTTAATGGATGAACGATGAAATAACCGAAAGCTACTCCGCCAATAAACAAAAGAAACATCACAGGTGAATAAAGACCGAGAAACCGAATTTCATTCGGTTTCAATCCAGGCTTGACAAACTGCCATAAAAAGTGGACAAGAAAAGGGAGGGAGAGCCCGAGTGCCAGCGTTACACAAATAGACGTGTAAAATTTCACGACTTGAAACGGTCCGAACACGACAAGCCCATTCCCTTTTGTTACGTATGGAAACCACTTATTGATTGTTGAAAATACAACAATCAAAAACAATATAAACACGATCGCACTTTTCATTAATTGCTTGCGGAGATCAGTGAGATGTTCAACGAGCGACTCCACTTTTCTCCCACCCTCTTGGCCAAACGGAGGCGGCCCATCCGGCTTTTCCGTCCCCGCTGTTGAAACTGTCTCCTTATCGAGGGGACTTAGGATTTTTCGCTTTTGTTTGATTACTGGTCCCATAAAAAACACCTTCTACATCATAGTTGCTTTTTTTCTTCTTTTTTCGGGGCATCGTTTTCATCCATGATTTCCCGTGTGGACTTTTTGAATTCCGAAAGTGTTTTTCCCATCGCTCCTCCAATTTCAGGCAATTTCTTTGGACCAAAAATGATGAGGACGATGACTAATATAATAATTAAGCCCGGTATCCCAATTTGTGATATTCCCATTACATCCACCTCCTAAAGTTATGCCAAACTGCCCCCGTTTTTACTGTATTTGACGATCCCTTCCGAACAGCGGTAGGCCAAAGCGCCAACAGTTCCTGTCGGATTATAACCGCTGTTATGCGGAAAATTGCCTGCACCAACGACAAACAGATTATCCGCATCCCAATGCTGTAAGTAATTGTTTACCACACTCGTATCCGGATCATCTCCCATAATGGTCCCTCCTGCATTATGCGTGGTTTGATAAGGGACAATATCATAATCAGAGATTGCATTTTCCGGAACGACCTCTTTTGCTCCCATCTCTTTTATGATTTCAGCAGACTTGTTAGAAGCAAATTTATGGAGTGCACGGTCCTGGTCTGTAAAGTTATATGACATCCGCAACAAAGGAAGACCGTATGCATCCTTGTACGTTGGGTCCAAATCCAGGTAATTTTCTTTGTAGGGTAAAGTGGACCCCTGGCCTCCGACATAAAGTGTCCTTGTATAGTAATGGATGGATGCTTTTTTGAATTCCTCTCCCCATAACGGAACATCTGGCGGAACCGGGTTGTTGGATATGGGCCTGGAGCCTGATTGTGTAATCCAAATGCCTGCACCATGCAAAAAGTCTTCTTTTGAATGGTCAAAATTATCCCCATTAAAGTCATCCATATACATGCCTAAAGAACCGGCTCCCATGAACGTATTCATTTGTTCGTCAAAGAATCCGGTTGCCCCGGCATTTACCTGATAGCAATAATTTTTCCCAAGCGTCCCCCTGCCCGTATCCGGATCATATTGGGTACCAATATTGGAAACCATCAGAAGCTTGGCATTATTGAGGACATAGCTTGTCAGCACAACAATATCGGCAGGCTGGATATATTCTTCCCGTGTAAGCGTGTCTATATATCTTACACCTGTTACCTTATCTCCCTGCTTGAGAATCTCTACCACATTTGAATGTGGCCTTACCTCGAAGTTCCCTGTTTTCATGGCCGTTGGAACAACCGTTATTTCCGGAGAGGATTTTGCCCCGTATTCGCAGCCGAATCTTTCGCAAAAACCGCAATATTGACACGCATAAATGGTTTCGCCATCTGGGTTCTTATAGGTCTCCGACAAGTTTGCCGATGGCATCATGTATGGATGATACCCTTTTTCTTTTGTTGCTTTTTCAAATTTTTGCAGGATCGGCGTCATTTTCATGGGCGGTGTAGGATAATCATTTTTCCTTTTTCCTCCAAGCGGATTTGTCTCGCCCGAAATGCCGGCTGTCTTTTCAAATTTTTCGTAATACGGTTCCAATTCATCGTATGTAATGCCCCAATCCTGTAGCTGAAAACCTTCCTTAATCTTGTTTTTTCCATACTTTTTTTCAGTCTGTGATTTAATTTCAAAGTCATATGGAAGAAACCGGAATGTCCAGCCGTTCCAGTGCGTGCCCGAACCGCCAAGGCCCTCGCCAAGAAGGAATGAACCCATTTGGCGCATTGGAAGTGCCCGCTCCTTGCGGCTGTTCCTGAACGTAACTGTTTCCTTGGACAAATCTTGCATTAATTCATAGCGGATTGCATATCTGTATTCATCGTGTATCCTCAGGTAATCTTCGGTCCCTCTTTTTCTTCCTCTCTCAAGGCCGACCACTTTTAAGCCGGCTTTCGCACATTCGGCTGCGACGATTCCTCCGGTCCAGCCGACGCCGACTGTCACAACATCCACTTTATCCATTGTTTTAGCCATCATTTATATCTCCTTTAATGATCCATACTTGCCAAAGATTGCGGTTGGATTTTTTGAAATTTGTCACTCTCAATGACGTTAATGTATGCGGCCTGATGACCAGGGAAGTTTTTCATTTTCCAGCCATCCATATTATTATTGCCGCCATAAATCGGGTCGGAGTATGCTCCTTCCAGTGTGGCAGACCTCAGCAGGGTAAAGAAAAAGTCGGATGTGACCCCGTTCATTTTCACTTCCCCTTTTTGAAAGGCCGTTAAAATCTCATCCATTTGGCCGCCCTCAAGCTCGGTGAACCCTTTTTTAAACCGTTTTTGAGCCTCATTTTCCATTGCAGCAATGCCGACGGAAAAAATTTCCGCTCTCGTTAAGGGACTTTGATAACCTTGCGTCTCCTTGCCTACAAAAAACGGACCCTGCATATACTCTCGCGCATTCGTTCCGTAACTGCCCGCAAGCTGGTTGTCAATAAAGTAGGGGACACCCAGTTCGATGGCTCCCGGCCCTAAATCATCCTTGGGAAAGATCCTCTCTGTGGCTTGGGAAAGCACCTGGAAATCTGCATCACGCGTAAAAAATTTCCTCCCTTTCGGGCTGATATGTCCGGCTTGTTCTCCGCTTCTTTTCGGGGATGTATCCGCGTTGTTTCTGGCATTATAGCCAATCACTCCGCCCAGTAATCCGCCCCCGATCAATGTGCCGGTGGCGATGCCGGATGTTTTCAAAAAATCCCGGCGGGAAAGCCCTTTATCCTTTTCCGTCATATTGAACCCTCCAATATTTTTAGTAAAATAAACAGGTGTTTTGAAAAAAGTAAAAAAAGAAAACAACCGCTTATGACTTTTATTGCACTTTAGCGGTTGTTTTAAACTTAACAAGTGAAAAATTATTCATTTTTTGCTATTTATTGGGAGATGATGGAAAAAGTTCCTCCCTGCAAATCCTTTGACCTGTTCTTCCGAATAATATTTAAGGAGTTCGTTGATGACATTTTGGTATTTGGAAGCATCTTCCAAGCCGATGATATGCCTGTCGATCCCATCAAAGTCGGAACCAAATCCAATGTGCTTGATTCCCCCCAAAGAACAGAAATGATCAATATGCTTGATCAAATCTGAAATATGCACGTTTTCTTTCTGTGCCGTAAAATCCGGATAAAAGACGACATGAATCATGGCGTTCTTCAAAAAAAGCGTTTTTGCCTGTTCGTCCGTCAAGTTCCGTGGGTGGCTGCAGATAGCCCTGGCGTTGGAGTGGCTTGCCATTGGATGATTTGCGAGTTCAACTACTTCCCAAAAGGCGCGTTCACTTAAGTGGGATACGTCAGTGAACAGGTGGTGTTTATTATTGAACCGGACAACCTGTTTCCCGAATTCAGTCAGGCCGGCTCCCCGCGGCTCTTCAATCCCATCAGCCGCAAGGTTGGCGTTATTCCAGGTAAGCCCGATCAACCTTACCCCAAGGTGATATAATATCCCCAGCTTTTGCAGATCACTGCCGATGCAATCAACTCCTTCAAGGGAGAGGATGGCTCCGGTTTCATTGTCCTTTAATGCAAACAAATCGGACCATTTTTTTATCTGCTTCATACCGCCAGTTTTCAGTATTTCCGAATAAAAATAATTCACTTGGTCCAAGGCAGCCTGGAATTTTGCTTCTTCTTTCACTTCGGGAGGGACAAAAATGGCAAAGCATTGCACTTTAATCCGTCCTTTTTTCATTCTTTGCCTGTTTGAATCGAGCTTTTGGGAATCGCTAAAGTTTAATTTCCCATTGCTTTCCCACATTTTCCACAATACATCACAATGAAGGTCAATGATATTCACGGCTCTTCCCGCCTGTTCTGTTTTTATATTATCTTTCATACATTCTTTGCCGCATGGCCGTACCCGGATTTTTCATTTCAACCAGCTGACACTGAAATATGTATTCTTTTTAAACGCAAAGAATTCGAAACGACAGAAACCGAGCTGAATGCCATGGCTGCCCCTGCAATCCACGGGGCAAGCAAGCCTGCTGCTGCAATGGGAATCCCGGCTATATTATAGGCCAAAGCCCAAAATAGATTTTGCCTTATGTTTTTCATTGTAGCATGGCTAAGGCGGAATGCTTTCGGTACAAGCATTAAATCCCCGCCCAAAATCGTTACATCAGCTGCTTCAATGGCCACATCGGTTCCTGTGCCAATGGCAATGCCGACGTCCGCCATGGCCAGGGCGGGAGCGTCATTTATGCCATCTCCAACCATCGCTGCAATTTTTCCGCTATGCTGCAATTTCTTGACCATCTCCGCCTTTTGCTCCGGGAGGACTTCCGAATATACTTGATCAATCCCCGCCTTATTTGCAATCGCACGGGCTGTCCTTTCATTATCTCCCGTCAACATGATGACCTCTATCCCCTTTTTTCTTAACGCCTTAATAGCCTTGCGTGCATGTTCTTTCATCGGATCTGCGACAGCAACGATGCCCGCCAATTGGCCGTTGATGGCCATGAATATAACTGTTTTTCCTTTTTCTTCCAAAGCTTCCGCTTCTTTCACCTTTTCCTGATAGATCACGAGATGATCTTGCATCAGCCTTCTTGTCCCAATCAATATATGGTTGCCGTCAATCTCCGCTTTAATCCCGTGTCCTTGTAAAGCCTCGAAGCTTTTGACTTCCTTCGGTTCGACTCCCTTTGTTTTTCCATAAGCCACAATTGCCTCTGCAAGGGGGTGTTCAGAAGCATTTTCAGCTGAAACAAGATAGCAAAAAGCATGATCATGAAAAAGCTCCATATCGGTAACAACCGGTTTGCCGACTGTAATGGTGCCGGTTTTGTCCATTATCACCGCATTAACATTATGAGCAATCTCCAAGTGTTCGCCGCTTTTAAACAAAATGCCGGTTTCTGCTCCCCTTCCCGAACCGACCATAATGGAAGTGGGCGTTGCAAGCCCCAGAGCACATGGACAGGCAATGACAAGGACGCTAATGGCAGATTCCAATGCTTTTTCGATATTCCCCGGATCCAAAAGGAAAAGCCAAAAAATAAACGTTGCAACGGCCATAGCGACAACGAATGGAACAAATATGCCCGAAATTTTGTCTGCCACACGCTGAATGGGCGCTTTGCTTCCCTGGGCAGCTTCGACAATTTGAATGATGCCGGCAAGCGCTGTATCTTTGCCGACTTTTACGGCTCTTATTTGAAGCAGGCCGTTCTTGTTTATTGTACTTCCGACCACGGCATCACCCGTTTGTTTTTCCACCGGGATAGACTCTCCGGTAATCATTGACTGATCAACAGATGACTTGCCGGAAATGACCGCTCCGTCCACAGGGATTTTTTCCCCGGGCCGAACTAAAAGAATGTCTCCCGCCTTGACTTCCTCAATCGGTATTTTCTGCTCGGCTCCATCTCTGATGACCGTTGCGTGTTTTGCCTGCAGGTTCAGCAAGTGGGATAGTGCTTCTGTTGTTCTCCCTATCGCTTTTGTTTCAAACAATTTCCCAAGCAAAATGAGCGTGATTAATACCGCGCTCGTTTCAAAATAAAGATGCGGTTCATAGGCAGGATAAACCAGTGAACGAATTCCTTCCAAAACACTGAAGAAAAATGCCGCGGATGTCCCAAGAGCCACGAGTACATCCATGTTGGCACTTTTGTTTTTTAATGACTTGTAAGCCCCTTTATAAAATGGCCAGCCGATATAAAACTGTACAGGGGCTGCAAGTCCCAATTGCACCCAGGGGTTCATCAATATGTGTGGAACAGGCAGGGTGAGCCCGCGCGGCAAATGGCCGAACATCGTATAGAGAAGAGGCAGGGAAAGCATTGCCGATAAAATTAGCTTCTGTTTCTGTCTTATGTAATGTTCCGAATGGTGACGTTTATGATTAGGCTTGCTTTCATGTATTTTTGCATCATAGCCCAATAATTTGATTTTATCAATAATGGCAGGAGCAGAAATGAATTTTTCCTCAAAGTGAATGGATGCCGTTTCCGCAGCCAAGTTGACATTGGCCGACCTGACGCCTTCCATTTTATTTAAAACCTTTTCAATTCTGGCAGAGCACGCGGAGCATGTCATTCCGTATACATCCAACATAACAGTATCCGTTTTCACTTCATAGCCCAAATCTTCAATTCGGTCAATGATATCGGCAGGCGTAGTTGCTTTACTGTTGATTGAAACAGAGGCTTTTTCAAGTGCGAGATGAACATTGGCTTCGACGCCATCCATTTGATTCAGCGCTTTTTCAATTCTGCTGGAGCAAGCTGCACAAGTCATGCCTTCAATGGACAGGTCAAACCGGGTCTTCTCCAATTGGTTTCCCTCCTCTCACAGATATCAAAAATGATTGGATGATCAACTCGTTCCGCTTCATTGGATTGAAAATGTCATGCCGGCATGCGGCAAAATTGCCAATATCTCAACACAAACCGCCCATCCACTATTTCTTAATTAATTCTACGTATTTGCCCAACAATCCTTTTTACAGTCCTTATAAAAAAGAAGCGTCTATTATTTAAGGCGCTTCTTTCTTATTTTTACGATTTTTTGGGCATGATAATGTTATAAAGTCAGGGGAGGATTGATGATGGAGCATTTTCCCGTCGTTCATACAAATTTTTGGGATGCGGTGATCGCCGTTCCCGCGGTTCTTGCAGCAACCCAAGTGATCAAGCTTTTATTTCCGATACCCCGGGTTTTCATTCCCACAATTGCCACCATACTCGGATTGATTTTTTCCCTTTTCATCGCCCACCGTTTTAATTTTTGGGGAGCTGTTTTCATGGGCTTTTTTTATGGAAATGCCGCTGTCGGCACATACGCCTCGTTACAAACGGCCTGGAAAACATACAGGGCTTCCGGGTATACGGATTAAGAATGGAAACCGATCAGTTGCGTTTCTTTGCCGGCTCCCTCTGGATTTCTTTGCGGAAACGCAATAACGGACTCGATATACTCCCATTTTATCAACACATTTGTCGGACATTTTTCCTGTATCTGCTCTTCACTTGGGACGGCTGACCCGTCTTCTTCCTGCACTTTCGTATGCTCATAGCAGGGGTTTTCAACCCAAATCCCCATTGATTCAACATACACGAGTTTGGCAACACACCACTTATCCGGATAATAGATCCCTGTGATGGGGCCTGATAAAGATTCAGGCAAATTTTTAAATCGGATTTGGATTTTTTGATTTACATAGCTGTCTAAAAACATAAAAGCCCTCCTTGAATTTTTCTGCCTATGAGAAAGTCCCATTATTTATTCATTCCTTCATACCAGGTACTTAAAACATAAACTGGGAGCACACCTTCAGGCATGCTCCCGGCTATAAAAATTTTCGTTGTACGTTCCTTCCGTCATAGCTGAATAGCATCGGCCGGTTTTCCACTACGCTCTCCATGTGAACAGTCCTACCCCATAGTTGATAAATATAAGGCATCACTTTTTCAAGATATTTCAGATCCAGTTCGACCCCTTCATAGGAATGTTTCAAATAAAGTTCCCCGTTCTTCATATAGTCGCCGTCATTGACGGTGATGTAAGGAAAGCCGCCGTTTACTCTCATATTGACGAGCTGGTCGCGAACCTCGGTCCATTCCTTGTCAACTATTTTATAGTCCCTTCCTTGCTTTTGAAACAAATACATATCTTCCCGCAGTACAAGTTCTTTCGTTAAGTAATTTCTTAAAAAGGATATATCGGATTCCAATTCGCGGACTTCAAACATCTTTTCCCTTCCCGAATCAGGCTTGATTCCTTGTTTTATCATTTCTTCATCCGGATTATTCCATCTTTCTTCGATATCCTCAAAAATTTTCAAGCCCAAATAATAAGGGTTAATACTTGTCCTTGACGGCTGAATGACCCCCGCATTCAGTTTGGCAAATTCAACCGCCTCATCGCTTGTCAAATCCAGCTCCCGGATGATCCTCTGGTGCCAGTAAGATGCCCAGCCTTCGTTCATGATTTTGGTTTCGAGCTGCGGCCAGAAATACAGCATTTCTTCCCGAACCATCGTCATGATGTCCCGCTGCCAGTCGGAAAGTTCCCGGCTATATTGTTCAATGAAAAGCACAATATCTTTTTCCGGACGGGGAGGAAACTTTTTTTTCCTTTTTTTCCCCGTCGGTTTCTCCTTTTTCCCTTCATCCAAGCTCCACAAATCATCGTATTCCGTTACCGGAGGAACATCCTCCTCCCATTCCTCCTCATCCATCTCCCAATCCAG
This sequence comes from Siminovitchia jepli, assembly GCF_047228825.1. Lineage (NCBI taxonomy): Bacteria > Bacillati > Bacillota > Bacilli > Caryophanales > Bacillaceae > Siminovitchia > Siminovitchia jepli. The sequence continues at coordinate 17,412 of NZ_JBFEGN010000027.1, read as the reverse complement.
CATAGGCCACATCAAGGACGGGTCAATATGCTCTTCAATCGAGAGCACTGCATCCAAAAATTCCTCTACCTCTTTTTTTCCGTATTCAATTTCATACTGCCTGATTCTCCCGGCTGTAGCCGCCATGCTTTCCACCATATCCCGCTTCGTATTTTTAAACCGGACATTGTTCTTGAAAAAGTCGCAATGGGCGAGAACATGGGCCACGATCAATTTGTTTTGTATAAGCGAGTTGGAATCAAGGAGAAATGCATAACAAGGATTCGAATTGATCACGAGTTCATATATTTTGCTTAAACCAAAGTCATAATGCAATTTCATTTTGAAAAATTGCTTTCCAAAGCTCCAGTGGGAAAAACGAGTCGGCATTCCGTAAGCTCCAAACGTATAAATAATGTCAGCCGGGCATATTTCGTAACGCATCGGATAAAAGTCGAGGCCAAATCCGCTGGCAATTTCGGTAATTTCACTTATCGCATATTCCAACGCTTTCGCATCCGTACTCATGGATATTCCCTCCCTTTATCCACAATGTATGAAAGGCAAGGGGATATCATGAATTACATCAGCCTGCACCAACAAATTATTTTACCCGCCAAAACGGAGAATGATCCATGAATGATCTGGCAGTTGCTCAAATCCCGTCATGTCAAGTTTTACACCTTTATTATCCCCATGCTGCGCATATAATAAATGCAACTCCTAAAAAGGAGGAAACCACATGGACTATGATCGTGCCCTTTACTATACGCACCGATCGGAATGGGACAATCTGATCGTTTTAATGGTTCGTACAAAAGATCATATGCTGTCGAAGAGAATAGAACGCTTTTTGCACGCGTACTATTTTTCACGGGATTATACCCAGATTGAGCGCCAGTTGTTTTCACTGCTTCGTTATTTAGAGCATGCCGTTTCCGTTACGGAAGAAAAAAGCATATTTGAAAATGACCCGGTAATTCTCGTTTGAGCGACCGGCTGCTGTGAGCAGCCGGTTTTTTGCAGCTGAGATTACAACCGGATGTTTATCCCGCAACCTTGTTAAACGATCTTTGTTCATTTACTTTGTCCGCCTTTTTCCACTATAATCAAAGGGATACATAAACCTTTTTAAAGGCAGTGATATGCATGAAGAAAAAAGACCAGAAGGAAAATATGCTTTTTTTTGCATGGGCCGTATCCGTCATTGCGACGCTCGGGAGTTTATATTTTTCCGAAATCAAGCAATATGAACCGTGCGAACTTTGCTGGTACCAAAGAATTCTTATGTACCCGCAAACGATTTTGCTCGGACTGGCCCTGGTCAAAAAAGATTACAAAGCGGCATTCTACACGGCTGTACTTTCCGGAATGGGCCTGCTTTTATCCCTTTACCATTATCTGATCCAAAAAGTGCCTTTTTTCACCGCCAACTCCCCTGCTTGCGGCCGGGTTCCGTGTTCCGGGCAGTACATTAACTGGGCGGGTTTTATTACGATTCCTTTTTTGGCATTTATTGCATTCACGCTCATATTTTCCGTCAGTTTACTTTTATTGAAACAATTAAAGGAGAATGAAAGATGAAAAAGTTAATCATATTTTTAGTAATCATTATTGGATTATTTGCCGCGATCGCTGTCATAACAAAAATGCAGCAGGAAAAAGCGTCTGAAGGAAACATTTATAAAAAAGAGGATCTGCACCCCGCAACCGTGGACCTGCTTGACGATCCGCTGTACCAAAACATCATCTTGCCGGATGAGCTGGACAAAAAATTGCGAAACAAGGAAGATGTCACCGTTTATTTTTTCAGTCCGACATGCCCGCATTGCATGGAAACGACACCGATTGTATCGCCCCTTGCAAAAGGAAAGAATATTGAAGTTCTTCAATATAATTTGCTCGAGTTTGAAAATGGATACGAAAAATATAAAATAAAATATACTCCGACTCTCATGCATTTCAAAGACGGGAAGGAAGAAGCACGCATCGTCGGGGCCCATCCGAAAGAAGATTTTGAAGCATGGTTTGATGAACATGTTAAAAAGTAACCGTTACAGACATTGCAAAAAGCTCCCAAAAGGGAGCTTTTCTTAGATCAAAAAATCATTGTATGCAGTCTTAAAAATGCTCAAAGAATGGCTGGGCTGTTTTTGCCGGGTGTACTGGGAATATGTAAACGGAAAAGACACGCCATATTTTTCCAAAATCTGCTTGTTTTTATAAAAAATGGCTTCCAAATGGGCATTTTGCCGGGAAATGTTGTTCATTTCCAATAATGATTTCATGACTTGCAGTGCCGCAATCACGTTCAATGCATCCTCTGCGCTGTTGGGCCAGTCTTCAAAAGAAGGAATTCGCATGATGTTCAACTCAAAAAACGAGTAAATGTCGTCGTCCTTAAAATAAGAAGGGAAAATGGAAGAATAAAAATCGTCGATCAAGCTGTTTATGGTTTCCTTCTGTTCTTTTGTAGCCGCAAACACAACCTTCATATCCCGTAAACCTGCCTTATGCTTTGATTGTTCTCCATCATTAGAATAACATAAGAACAAGGCCTCAAACAGTTGGGAAAGTAAGGTAAAACGGGCTTTTACCTGCGCCCGTTAATCAAATTGAAAATGATCCGGATGAGGACCGTACCTTTCATCCATGTTCAATCCGTTTATATCACTCATATCCTTCATTGAGAGTTCAAAATCAAAAATCTCTGCATTTTCACGGATCCGATTTTTATTGACGGACTTCGGAATGATAATATTTCCGTTTTGCAAATGCCAGCGCAAAATAATTTGTGCGCTGCTTTTTCCGTATTTCTCGCCAAGCGCAACGAGTGAAGGCTCTTCAAGCAAGCGAGCGCGGGCAAGCGGCGACCATGCTTCTACCGCAATTTCCTGCCCCTGGCAATATTCCCGAAGCGGCTCTTGAGTCAGTCGCGGATGCAGTTCAATTTGATTTATGACAGGCTTTTCATTGCTGTGGGCGGCCAAGTCCTCCAAATGATGAATTTGGAAATTGCAAACACCGATCGCCCGGACAAGCTTTTCATCATATAACCTTTCCAGCGCACGCCACGTGTCCAAATATTGATCTTTTACGGCCCAGTGAATCAAATATAAATCCACATAGTCCATCTGTAATTGATTCAAGCTTTCTTCAAATGCTTTCAATGTGTTGTCATAGCCTTGATCCGTGTTCCATACCTTCGTCGTGATAAACAGTTCCTCCCTCGGAATGCCCGAATCCCTTACGGCTTCGCCGACAACATCTTCATTTTGATAAATTTTTGCCGTATCGATCGACCTGTATCCGTACTGTAATGCATATGTAATGGCTTCGGCCGCTTCTTCTTTCTCCTTCATCAAGTAAACACCAAGGCCGATATATGGCATTTTGACCCCATTATGCAACGTTTTTTCACTCTGTAAATGTTGAACCACTGAGATCACCCTTTCTTTCATTTTCTTCATTGTATATGGTTCCATTAAATAGTGCTAACAATTTGTTCACATAATTTATTTCGACAGAAACTTTCAACTTTCTCTCATATGAGCTAAAATAAAGTCGTTTGATATTTTAACCTTGTTTAAGGGGGCTCCATTATGGTCTTTAATCGGAAAAAAGACAAGTTTGCAGCATTACTGGAGAAAATAGCGGGTAACTTAAAGGAAAGCGCCGACTATTTTGCCGATTACAAGCTGGGAAACAAAGAAGATACGAAAATTTTCGCCGATAAAATGAAAGAATACGAAAACATGGGCGATTCACTCGTACACCAGGTCATTACCGAATTGAACAATTCTTTCATTACGCCCATCGAGCGTGAGGATATTTGGGCGCTTTCCATGAGCATGGACGATGTGCTCGACGGAATGGAACATACGGCCGGCCTTTTTGAAATGTATGCAATTGTAAAAGCTGACGAGTTTATGTATCAATTTGTGGATGCCATTCGTAATTGTGCCATTGAAATTGAAAAATCCATCCCGTTGATTTTTACGAAAAAATTACCGGAAATCCGTCCGCTTGCGATCAAAATCAAGGATTATGAGTCAACGTGCGACGAGGTTCACAGGGAAGCCATGACTCATCTTTTTGCCGTGGAAACCGATCCGATCCGACTTATCAAATATAAAGAAGTATACGAACATATGGAAGAAATCGCGGACAACTGCCAGGCTGTCGCAAACACGCTTGAAAGCATTGTTATGAAAAACGCTTAAGGGAGTCTTTAATCATGGGTCTAGATTCAGTATTTTTGATCACTTTATTAATCGTTATCGGTGCCCTTGCATTCGACTTTATTAACGGTTTTCACGATACGGCCAATGCGATTGCCACGGCGGTCTCCACGAAAGCGCTGAGGCCCCGTATAGCGATTGTACTTGCTGCTTTGATGAATTTTCTTGGGGCTATGACATTTACCGGTGTCGCCCAAACAATTACAAAGGATATTGTCAATCCATTTGAGCTCCAAAACGGATCCATCGTTATTATGGCCTCATTGCTGTCGGCCATTTCATGGAATTTGATTACATGGTATTACGGGATACCCAGCAGTTCCTCCCATGCGCTGATCGGATCGATCGCGGGGGCGGCCATTGCCTCTGCAGGTGTGGAATCATTGCATTATAAAGGTTTTGTCAAAATTCTCGAAGCACTCATTTTTTCGCCGATCATCGCTTTTATCATTGGGTTCATTATTTATACCATTTTTAAAATCAGCTTTAAAAATTTAAACTTGGCGAAAACGAACAAGCGCTTCCGTTATTTTCAAATCGCAACCGCTTCTTTGCAGGCATATACCCATGGCATGAACGACGCCCAAAAAGCGATGGGGATCATCACAATGGCGCTCATCGCCAACCATTATCATACAACGTTCGATATCCCTTTTTGGGTGCAATTATCCTGTGCAACAGCGATGGGGCTCGGAACTTCTATCGGCGGCTGGAAAATCATTAAAACAGTCGGCGGTAAAATCATGAAAATCCGGCCGGTTAACGGGGTTGCAGCCGATTTAAGTTCCGCCTTGATTATTTTTGGCGCTACTTATATTCATTTACCCGTAAGTACGACACATGTCATCTCCTCCTCCATTCTTGGTGTCGGAGCTTCACACCGGGTACGGGGCGTAAAATGGGATACGGCAAAAACGATGATCATTACCTGGTTTATTACATTGCCAATTACCATTTTACTGGCTGCTCTCTTTTATTATTTGTTAAATATAGTGATGTAAAGAATGCTTGATGCCGGAGGTCTGTCATGTTTAAGCTCAAGGAAAATCAAACAACTGCAAGAACAGAAATCATTGCAGGAATGACCACTTTTTTGACGATGGTGTATATTATTGTCGTCAACCCGATCATATTAAAAGATGCCGGGGTGCCCTTTGATCAGGTGTTTACGGCAACCATCATCGCGACCGTCGCGGGAACCCTTTGGATGGCGCTGGCGGCCAATTACCCGATCGCGATTGCTCCCGGAATGGGGTTGAATGCCTATTTTGCCTATTCCGTTGTCGGAACACACAACATATCTTACACAACGGCGTTTGCCGCTGTGTTTGTTGCAGGCACCATATTTATCATTTTATCCCTGACACCTTTTCGCAAAGTATTGATCGAAGCCATACCCACAAACCTGAAAAATGGTATAACTGCGGGAATCGGACTTTTCATTGCTTTTATCGGGATGAGGCTGACAGGCATTATTGTCGCGCATCCCACCAACCTTGTCGCCTTGGGGGATCTTCACTCCCCTCATGTCCTGCTTGCACTTTTGGGGCTTATCGTCACACTCGTTTTACTAGTACTAAATGTGCACGGGGCCCTGTTTATTGGAATGATTATCACGGCTATGACAGCATTTTTTACGGGCCAGCTTCAATTTGACCACGGCTTTGTCCAAATGCCCTCGCTTCCTGAAGGCATCCTGATTGCTAATCCATTAACCGCATTCAGTGAAGTAGCGGAGCATTTTCTTTTTGCTGTTGTATTTTCCTTTCTGCTTGTAACGATTTTTGATACGACAGGTACCATGATCGGCGTTGCCCAGCAAGCCGGTTTGATGAAGGAGGGTACGCTGCCAAGGGCACGGCAGGCGCTTTTGGCCGACTCGGTGGCCACAACCATTGGGGCCATGTTCGGTACAAGCCCGACAAGTGCCTATATCGAGTCTTCTTCCGGTGTTGCTGCAGGCGGCCGTACAGGTTTGACAACTTTAACCGTTTCGGTTCTTTTTATCATTGCCGCTTTTTTCGGCCCGCTCGTAAGCGCCGTTTCCGGACTGTCTGCGATTACTGCTCCGGCACTGATCATCGTCGGCAGCATGATGATGGGGGCTATTTCGAATATCAACTGGTCAAAAATTGATGAAGGTTTTCCCGCCTTTTTAATAATATTGAGCATGCCGCTTACTTCCAGCATTGCAACAGGCATCGCTCTCGGATTTATTTCCTACCCGATCTTAAAAATGGTGAACGGAAAATGGCGGGATGTCCATCCGCTCGTATACATATTTGCTGTCCTGTTTTTCTGCCAGTTGGCATTCCTGCCGCATTAAGGTTTTGATATAGAGGGAAAAGTTTCCGAGTATTCCGTATCTGCTGCTTTGCGAACAAAGAGAGTGAAAACACCTTGATTCTCTACAACTGAAAGCCTGATCGCTTTAAAATCAGGCTTTTTTTACCAGTAAAGAAAGATAAACTTGCTAAGAAAATTTTTCTTTAAAAGAAGCTTTCTGTATCTGGCTCAGCACCCGGATATCAAGATACAATCTTTTTTTAAAAATTGACTGTTTTTTCAATCGCTTTCATTACGCGCTCCACGGTAGGCAAATAATGCTGTTCCAAGGCGTAAAAAGGAACAGGGACATCAAAGCCGGTAACTCTCTCGATCGGGGCTTTCAAGTATAAAAATGATGTGTCCTGAATAAGGGCAATAATCTCTGTACCAAGACCGTTCGTGGCCTGTGCCTCATGGACGATCACGGCACTGCCTGTTTTTTGGACAGATTCGGCGATCATATCTTTGTCAAGCGGATATAACGTTCTTAAATCAAGTACGTCACAATGAACACCTTGGTCTTTCATGTTTTCAGCCGCTTGAACCGCCACCGGGACCATCGCTCCCCAGGCAATGACCGTTACATCGTCTCCTTCCATGACTCTTTTTCCCTTTCCGATTTCAACCGTATACTTTTCAACAGGGACATCTTCTCTAAATGCCCGATAAGATCTCATTGATTCGAGAAACAAAACTGGATCCGGATCCTCGATGCTCGCAATGAGCAAGCCTTTAGCGTCATATGGAGTGGCCGGACAGACGACTTTAATGCCGGGCATATGCGAAAACAGCGCTTCTACACTGTCAGAATGGATTTCAGGGGCACGGATACCCGCTCCGTAAGGAGCCCTGATCACGAGCGGCACAGTAAAATGGCCGTTCGTCCGCATCCGAATCCGTGTAGCATGGGTCATAATTTGTTCAAATGCGGGATAGATGAACCCGAGAAATTGCATTTCCACCACCGGAAGAAGGCCGTTTACCGCCATTCCGATTGCGGTGCCGACAATCCCTGATTCACTAATGGGCGTATCGATGACGCGCTGTTCCCCAAATTCCTCCATCAAACCGTCCGTTGCCCGAAACACTCCGCCATTTACTCCGATGTCTTCACCCATAATGATCATCTCGTCGCGCTCCCTCATCATCGTGCGAAGCCCGTCAGTGACCGCTTGAACCAACGTTAATTTTTGGGTAGCCGGTGCCGATACATTCATGAAGTAACACCTCGCAAATAGTCAAAGTATTTGTTTTTCTGCTCCTGGATGGTCCATGGATTTTCCTCAAACACGTGATCAAATAAATCATTCACGTCGGGGGCAGGGTAGGCTTCCATGTCCTTGACTGCTTTTTCAACCTGTTCTTCCGCCTCGTCTTTCACACGTGCTGCCCACTGTTCATCCCACATGTCAACTTTTTTCATGTATCTTTCCAGGCGCAAAATCGGATCGCCTTCTTCCCTCTTCATTTCACTTAATGATTGGTCACGGTATTTGCCCGGGTCATCCGCTGTCGTGTGCGCACCGTAGCGCCATGTAACAGCCTCGATCAATGTAGGGCCGTCTCCATTGCGCGCACGCTCCAACGCCTTTTTTGTCTCAAAATAAACGGCAAATACATCGTTGCCATCAAGCCGGATGCCGGGAATGTCGTAAGCCACTGCCTTTTGGGCAATTGTTCGGGAGTTCATTTGCCTTTCAATAGGGACAGAAATGGCATACTGGTTGTTTTGGTTAAAAAATACGACCGGAGCCTTAAAGATGCTCGCAAAATTCATTCCTTCATGAAAATCCCCTTCTGATGTGGAGCCGTCTCCAAAGTAAACGATGGCTGCGTTTTTCGTCCCTTTGTATTGTTCAGCCATCGCAGCCCCCACGGCATGGGGAATCTGGGTTGCGAGCGGTACAGCCGGGGGAAAGATTTTTTTCCCGGGCGGCGGGACACAGCCTTCGACCCTCCCATTCCAATATAAGAAAACGGTTGGAATAGGAAGGCCAAAAGTCATCGTTGCTGCATGATCGCGGTATGTCGGGAATATCCAATCATCTTTTTGAAGCGCCAGGGCACTGCCTACCTGAGCCGCTTCCTGTCCCTCAAACGGCGCATACGTCCCCAGTCTTCCCTGCCTCTGCAAATTAATGGCCTTTCTGTCAAACGTTCTCATTAAGATGAGCCGCCTGTATATTTTCCGAACAAATTCGTCGGTCAATTGCCCGCTTATTTCTTCATTGACCAGTTTGCCGTTGCCTTCCAAATAAACAATTTTTTTAAAGTTCTCCATGCTTCTCCTCCTTAGATGATGACACGGATTTTTAATGTTTGATTTGCCATTTGGGCGGAACTTTGCGAGAGAAGAAACTATTTCCGGCTTTTCTTGCTGCCAATTTTTGCTCGCAAAATCTGTTTGCTGCTTCCACCGTGGAAACGCTGTCATTTTCAGAAACGATAAATATTTCCATCAGGGCATCGTAAATTGCGTTCGTTTTTTGCAGCACCCGTTCTTGATTGGCTCCGTACAGTTCGTCTGCCACTTGAATCAACCCGCCTGCATTCACGATATAATCAGGGGCATAAACGATTCCCTTTTCTTGCAATGCAGCGCAATGATGCTCTTCTTTCAACTGGTTGTTCGCTGAACCGACAACGGCTTTTACCTTTAACATTCCGATCGTCTCATCGTTCAGTACGCCGCCGATGGCACATGGCACGAAAACATCGGCTTCAACTCCGTATATGTCGTTTGATGGGACCACTTGAATCGAATGGTTGCCAATCTTCTGGCCATACTCCACCAATTTGGCAACGGGTTGCTCGTTCGGTTCGGTCACGTACAGATTGGCACCTTCTTCAAGCAGCCGCTCTGCCACCTTTAATCCCACTTTTCCAAGACCCTGCACAGCGTATGTTTGATTGCCCAAGTTTTTGGAACCGCTTACAAACTGGTTGGTGGCCTGGATGCCGTAAATGACACCAAGGGAAGTTGGGACAGATGAATCTCCGCCACCCCCGTATTCCTTTGGAAGGCCGACAATGCAGTTTGTTTCTTTCATTGCATGAACAAAATCACCCGGGGTTGTGCCCATGTCCGTTCCTGTGTAAAAACGTCCGTTCAATGATTCTACAAATCTTCCGAAAGAGCGGAATAGTTCCGGCGATTTGTCCCTGGCAGGATCACCAATCATGACCGATTTCCCGCCCCCAAAATCTACGTCGGCAGCAGCACATTTGTACGTCATTCCTTTGGACAGGCGCAGAACATCATCCAGGGCATCTTCAAAAGAACGGTATGGATACATTCTGCAGCCGCCGATTGCCGGACCGAGCGTCGTATCATGGATGGCGATGATGGCTTTCAGTCCCGTGTTTGGATCATTGCAAACAACCACTTGCTGATGCTCGTGGATTTGTTCAAAAAAATCCATATGGTTCTCCCCTTTTCTGCCAATCTCTTTTGTTCCACAAACGAGGAATTCGTTCGGCTGATTCATTTGATTGACAGTTATCCGCCTTTTTGCCGCGAATGACCGTCAAGTTATTTTTAAAATATGGAAAAATAAAAACGAGAGAACATCGTAAAGAAGCCTCCCTTTTTATTAAAATCATGAAACGCAAATATCTCCTAACTCGATAATAGCGCTTTGTCACTTGCAAATTGCTCTCCGCGGATGCGCTGGAATTCGGCAAGCAGCTTTTCAATTGTTAGTTCTTTTTTCTCTTTCTCATTGACCTCCAAGATAATTTGGCCTTTATCCATCATAATCAGACGGTTGCCAAGATCGAGCGCCTGCTGCATATTGTGCGTAACCATGAGTGTCGTCAAGCGGTCCTTTTCCACAAGCTCCTTTGTCAGGTTCGTGATAAGTTCGGCCCTTGCCGGATCCAGTGCCGCTGTATGCTCATCCAGCAGGAGAATGGAAGGCTGTGTAAAGGTCGCCATTAACAAAGATAAAGCCTGCCGTTCTCCCCCAGACAACAATCCGACTTTTGCGTTTAATCGGTTTTCCAAATTTAAATGGAGCCTTTCAAGCGCCGTTCTGAAAAAGTCTTTTCTTTTCTTGTCGACCCCTCTTCTTAAACCGCGTTTTTTATTGCGCGAATAAGCCATGGCCAGGTTTTCTTCAATCGTCATCGTCGGTGCGGTTCCGGCCATTGGGTCCTGGAATACCCTTCCAATAAATCGCGATCTTTTGTATTCCGGCAGTTTCGTTACTTTTTTGGAATCAATTTCCACTGTCCCGACATCTGGAGTCAATACTCCGGAAATCATATTCATTAATGTGGATTTCCCCGCACCGTTACTGCCGATCACTGTGACGAAATCACCTTTTTTCATTTCCAGGGTTACCCGGTCCAGGGCTATTTTTTCGTCAGGTGTTCCTTCATTGAAGGTTTTGCTAATCTGTTCGAGCTTCAGCAACGGTTTCTACCTCCTCTTTTCCGGCCGATTCCAAAGCCGCCATGCGCTCGGCATGCCATTTGACCTTTCTCCTGTTTGTTTTTCTCTTTTCGATCATTTGAGGCATAACAAGTGCGGCAATGACGATGACTGCCGTAATTAATTTCATGTCCCCGGTATCAAGCAGTTTGATCCTCAGTGCCAATCCAAGAACTATTCTGTAAATAATGGCCCCAAACACAACGGCCATCGTTGTTCTGACAATTGTTTTCGTACCAAAAATCGCTTCTCCAATAATGACAGATGCAAGCCCGATGATGATCATCCCGATCCCCATGCCAATATCGGAGAATTTCCCATATTGGGCAATCAAGGCTCCGGAGAATGCCACAAGTGCGTTGGAAATACCAAGCCCGAGGATGACCAGCGAATCCGTATTGGCGGAGAAGCTGCGAATCATCCGCTTGTTGTCACCGGTAGCACGAATGGCAAGACCCACCTCGGTTTGAAGAAACCAGTCGGCAATCAATTTGATGATCATGGTTACGATCACCATCAGGATAAGTGTCCCCCAAGTGGATGGGAAATACTTGACTCCCATGGATGCCAGCATATTGTTCATCGCGGCATCGATTCCAAGGTTGCCCCAGAATGCATGAAATTTAGTGAAAATCGTTTCAGAATTTAATAAAGGTATATTCGGGCGTCCGACCGAGTTTTCGGAAGTTAAACCCATAATCCGCAAATTGATCGAATAAAGTGCAATCATCATTAAAATACCGGATAACAGGGGGTTTATTTTTCCTTTCGTATGCAATAGTCCCGTGACACAGCCAGCCAAAAATCCAACGACCAAGGCAACAGCCGTCGCTGCCGCCGGATGGTATCCGAAGATAATCATCGTGGCGGCAACGGACGCGCCTGTTACAAAACTGCCATCAACCGTCAGATCCGGGAAGTCCAGCACCCGGAAAGAGAGATACACTCCAAGTGCCATGATTGCATAGATGATTCCTTGCTCTACGGAGCCAAACATTGCTGCAAACATTTTAGAATCATCTCCTATCTATATTATTCGCCTTCGTAAACTTCAGCTTCCCATTCGTCTTTAATTTCCTTTTCAATTGTATCTGCCGTCTTCTTGTTGACCATAAGCATTAAGTTTTGCGGGGCTTGTACCGGCATTTCGGCTGGTTTTGCCTCGCCTTTTAGAATTTTCACTGCCATTTCCCCTGCTTCATAACCGATGTCATAATATTCAAATCCATAAGCGGCAAAACCGCCTTTTTTCAATGAATCCAATTCTCCCACCATTAATGGAAGCTTGTTGTCATTGGCAACGGAAATCACGGACTCCAATGCGGACACAACTGTGTTGTCCGTAATAATATAGATGGAGTCAACTTTGCCGATCAGTGACTCTGTTGCCTGCTTTACTTCGGCAGAAGTTGATACAGGTGCTTCAACAATGTTCAAATCCAGTTTTTCTTTTTTAATGGTGTCTTTTACTGTATTGATTTGAGCGACCGAGTTTTGTTCCCCGGCGTTATACACCATTCCCACCTTTTTGGCTCCAAGCTCTTCACTAAGGAACTTGACTGAATTCGGAATGGCATCCGGATGGGTATCAATTGTTCCAGTGACATTTCCGCCAGGCTTTTCCATTGACTCGACCAATTCTGCCCCGACTGCATCCGTAACAGATGTGAAAACGATTGGGATATCTTTCGTGGCGCTGGCTACGGATTGCGCACTTGGTGTTGCGTTGGCGAAAATCAAGTCAACGCCGGCATTGACGAGATTCGTAGCAATGGTCGAGGTGTTGTTTTGATCTCCCTGTGCATTTTGTTCGTCATATTCCACTTTCAACCCTGAATCCTCCAACGCTTTCTTAAAACCGTCGTAAGCAGCATTCAGGGATGGATGGTCAACGAATTGCGTGACGCCGATTTTATATGTTTTTTCTTCCTCCTGCTGCTGGGCAGGTTCGTTATTATCTTCTTCTTTCTCTGGAGCAGCAGTGTTATTTCCGCACGCCGCCAAAACGAGGACAGAGCTGCCAAACAGGGCCATTAAACCTTTTTTCCATTTCACATTCATTTTTGTTCCCCCTTTTTAATTTTTTATCGCCTGTTTTTACTGTATGTAAACGGCAATAATTATCGTAATCGTACACTGGTTATGGTCGATAGTCAATAAGTTTGGGAGATTAGTGTACGATGGAATTTTTTCGTTAAAAGAATAATAAAGTCTCCGTTTTTTTCTTTATTTCCCTTGAAAAACAGGTGTCCGTTTTTCCATGAATGCCTTTACACCTTCTTGATGGTCTTTCGATTGGCCGGCCAGCCGCTGTGTTTCTGCCTCCAAGTCCAGCATCTCTTCAAGTGTTGCGTTCCATGATTTCAGCACATTGCTTTTAATCATGGCAATGGCCCTTGTCGGCATGGCCGCAAGTTTATCCAGAAATTCCAATACTTCATGGGTCCAACGATCCTCTGTAATCAGCTTGGTGACAAGTCCCAGTTGATCTGCTTGTTCGGCACTTACTTTTTCCCCGAGGGCCATAAGTTCAAGCGCCTTTGCATGACCGATCATGCGCGGTAAATAGTAGGTATTTCCGGAATCCGGAACGAGCCCGATATGAACAAAAGCGTTTAAAAAACTGGCCTTTTCCGATACAAGCCGGAAATCTGCCGCCAGCGCCAGGCTGAAACCGGCTCCCGCTGCCGTCCCGTTTACTGCAGCAACAATCGGTTTTTGGCTTTCGGCCATTTTCATGATAATCGGGTTGTACCGGTTCGTGAGCAGTTCACCGTAATCGATGGAGTCATCAGCTTCCCCCAAATCTTGTCCCGCGCTGAAAGCACGGCCTGCTCCTGTAATGACGATTACCCGAACATGTTCATCCTGATCCGCTTTTTCAAGGGCGTTCAGTAATTCGGCGTGCATCTTGGCATTGAAGGAATTCAATTTGTCCGGACGGTTTAATGTAATCCATGCAGCGGATTTCCGGACCTCATACATAATGGTTTCAAACATGGCAACCTCCATTAATACCCTTTAAAATCGGGTTTTCTTTTTTCCATAAACGCTTTCATGCCCTCTTTTTGATCTTGGGAGGAAAATAGCAGATAGAAGTTTTTCCGTTCAAAATACATGCCTTCCTGCAGTGGATAATCCACTGCTTTGTTGACGGCTTCTTTGATCAATCGAACAGCGAGGGGAGGCTTTTCAGCCAGTTTTTTGGCAAATTTCAGCGCTTCTTCAAATATGGCTTCAGCAGGATACAGCTTATTGACGATTCCGGAAGAAAAAGCTTCCTCCGCGCTTATCATGTCCCCGCTCCAAATCCATTCGAGCGCTTTTGTCTTTCCGAGCAATTTGGTCAGCCTTTGCGTGCCTCCGGCACCGGGCATGACCGCCAGGTTTATTTCCGGAAACGCAAATTTGGCATCATTTGCGGCAAAAAGCAAGTCGCATAGCAGTGCGAGCTCAAAGCCGCCGCCAAGGCAATAGCCATGAACCGATCCAATGATCGGCTTTTTAATCTGCCCAATGCGGTCCCAATCCGCAAACTGGTTTAGCAATTCCAATGAGACCGAATCTTCTTCCGCCATTTCATCAATATCGGCCCCGGCTGCAAATGCTTTTCCTTTCCCCGCAATCAAGATGACCCTGATCCGGTCATCTTGGCCGTATGCTTCAAAGGCCTGCAAAATTTCCCGGACCATCGCCCGGTTCAGGGCGTTCAATACTTTTGGGCGGTTGAGCCACACAATTCCGACCGGGCCTTCTTCTTCCGTTATAATATATTGATAGTCACTCATTTACTTCCTCACCAAACATGAATGTTACAATGTTGCCGGCGAATTTCATGACATCCTTTCCGGAAGCTTTCGATTCCTCGGTTTTGGACGCCTCTTTAAAAGCTTCTTTATTATCATAATACATTTCACACATTAAATAATACGGGCTTTCCCCCATTGGCGATCCGGTAAATTTTGTCACATTGATTTTTCGCAGCCCGGGAATTTTTTCCGTCAGGGGCAAGTGTGTGCCAAAGTAGTATTGGTCAAATTCCTCCGGATTTTCGGGTTTTTTGAACAGTGCAATCATTTTAAACATTTTCATATCCCCTTTCCATTGTCTGCTTATTGATTAAAGGACAAAGCCTTTTTTAACAAATATACATGGAAAAATAATAATCGCTGGCGCTTTTCCTACTTGGGGCGATCTTCGCCCCATGACATGATTTCTTTTTCATCGAGCATTTTTTGCTCGTATTGGCGCCATTTTTTTCTCAAATAGCCATACCCTTTCGTCAGCCGGTAGTCTTTGTTGTCAATCCTTTGAACCATTTCCCTCTCCTCCGGCTTCATCCTTCGGATGTCCGAGCGCTTTACCACCCATATATCCACGACGGGCTCCCTGCGCATGAAATTTTCCTGGGCCATGATAAAGGCCATGTCGGGATTCGGGGCCAACAAGCTGAATTGATGTTGAAAATCCCCTTTATGGCTTCTCTTGCTAAAAACCTCATATACTTCGTAAAAACCATCTGTTTTCCCGCTGTCCATAGCTATTCCTCCTCCTGTGGCAAAATGGGGCTTAACGCTTGCCGGACCCTAAAGATTGTAAGCGTTTACCAAGTTCTGTATAACAAATTTATGCCATTAACGTAAAATGTCGTTATATTGTTTATTTTAAGGATACTTTTTATTTCCTCCGCTGTCAACTAAAAAATGCATTGAAAGAAAAAGGAGGAAACAATCCTGTTTCCTCGCTTGTTTTTTATTGTTAAACCACAAATTTGGACCAATCCGGAAAGAAAAGCGCAAGCGCCCGTTTAGCGACGTACAAACTGGAGCACTCTGCAATCAGATAAAGGAAACACGGCGATGAAAGACAGTTCTCAAGCAGCGGCGTCCTGACCGTCGAGCCAGACACGGAAAAACTTCTTCTGAAGAAAAATTTTCTTGGCAAGTTGCTTTCTTTACTCCCAAGGAAAGAACACGTCAGTTTTTTTCTTGTTTTATATATAGCTGTTTTCCGGCTTCTTTCTGAAAAAGCTTTTCATTGCGTTGTATACGTCCGCCTTTTGCTTCAAAATATAATAATAAAATTTTTCATTTTTAATATTTTTATAGGCGGACATTAAGGTGGAATTACGCTGATACTGGTTTACTTCACCGTACCCGAAAATGTTTGACTTTTCCATCAGCTCATGCACAAGCTTTACACATCTTGCGTTGTCCGATGTCAAATTGTCGCCATCGGAAAAATGGAATGGATAAATATTGTAGCGCTCGGGATCATATTTTTCCGAGATCACTTCCAGTGCTTTCCGGTATACGGACGAACAGATCGTGCCGCCGCTCTCTCCTTTGGAAAAAAAGTCTTCTTCGGAAACTACTTTTGCTTCCGTATGGTGGGCGATAAATTCAATAGAGACCTTTTCATATTTCGTCCGCAAAAATCGGGTCATCCAGAAGAAAAAGCTGCGTGCCATATACTTTTCCCAAATACCCATGGAACCACTTGTGTCCATCATTGCAATAACCACCGCATTGGATTCCGGTTTTTCGACTTCATTCCACGTCCGGAATTTTAAGTCTTCCGGATATATGGGATAAAAACCCGGTTCCCCTTTGATCGCGTTGCGTTTAAAGGCTGTCATCATCGTTCTTTTTTTATCAATATTTCCCATTAATCCCGTTTTGCGCACATCGTTATATTCGATATTCGTCACTTTGTTGGCATCTTGTTCTTTGCGCTGCAAATTGGGAAGCTCAAGCTCCTTGAACAATGCTTCTTCCAAATCCAACATGGAGACTTCCGCTTCATAATAATCTTCCCCGGCCTGGTCGCCTGCCCCGTGCCCTTTTCCCGGACCGGGTTTTTTGGATCCTCCATCTCTTGCAACAACGTCACCAACTTGACTGTCTCCGTCTCCTTGGCCGACATGTTTGTTTTTATCGTAGTTATAGCGAATTTTATACTCATCCAAAGATCTGATGGGAATTTTTACAACATCGCGGCCATCGGACATAATGATACTTTCCTCGGTAATCAGGTCAGGCAAATTATTGCGGATCGCTTCCTGTACCTTTTCTTGATGGCGCTGTTGATCATCATAACCTTTCCGATGGAGGGACCAATCTTCTTTTGAAACAGCAAACTGGTGAGACTTCGAGTTTGACATGGTTACGACGCCCCCCTTTAAATTTTTAATTAAACATGTGTACCTTAAATCCGTGTACAATCATCTTTAATTATTCTATCTTATGCGAAATTATAAATTTATTTACTGGTAGTTGTGAGAATGGGACAAAGATTTTACAGGATGGACGGCCTGGCGGCAATCCCGCTTCCGTATACCGGTCAGGACCGTCTGAAACCTCTCCCCATTGAAATGGGGAGGTTCCGGGACCCTAAAGGGTCACGATTCCATTGCGACAAATCGCAATG
>NZ_JBFEGN010000026.1:0-42392 GCF_047228825.1 Siminovitchia jepli | reverse complement strand
TCCTACAAAGTAGGAGGGGAATCAAACAGTTGGGTCAAGAGATCCTTTGACCCATCTAACTCGGCGAATGCCGAGAGTCTATCTGATACTGAGGAGGATGAATAGGTTAGAGGGATTGTTGAATTTGCATTGGCATCATCATACTTGCTCTGCTCTGTTCATTAATACCGCAACAAACAATGACTGCAGTGCCAAATCAATCCGAGGAACTGGAGGAAGAAGTGTACTGATATTTTTATCAGCATTGACGGCTGGGAGGGTGACCCGGTAATTTCCACGTAATTCGTGAAACCAACATATCAAGTGTGTTGGTAG
This sequence comes from Siminovitchia jepli, assembly GCF_047228825.1. Lineage (NCBI taxonomy): Bacteria > Bacillati > Bacillota > Bacilli > Caryophanales > Bacillaceae > Siminovitchia > Siminovitchia jepli. The sequence goes on along the minus strand of NZ_JBFEGN010000026.1, from coordinate 42,077 downwards.
AGACAGGATTTCCGGATCATCCGGGAAATGCTGGCGCAGCAGTTACCGGCGACGAGCAGCCCAAGGAATTCTCTTGGGGGTGCACGATTATTTTATGTAATGAGGAAACATGAGGCCCTTGATGGATAGAGGCCTCTTCTCTCTATATTTAAATATAAAATGATCGTAAGATCGTTTTCTTTTAATCTATTAAATTTTGATGGGGGATTTGAATGTTTAAAATGAGCAGGCTTTTTACTATCTTGACAGTATCTGTATTACTCTTTCAGCTTTTACCGCAAAATTCTGCAGCTGATATGTTAGAAAATAGCCGTACATTAGGCGTACTCTTTGCCGAAAACCCGGAAGAAGAGATTGAAATATTTGCAGATGAATCGTTAGAGGAAGTCAAGCTTTTGATCCCGGACGATACGGTGGTGGAGATCGAACACGCGAATGATGCAGTAACATATGTACGCTACAAGGGTGAAAAGGATGGTGAAACGGCATATGAAGCTGGATATGTAAAAAATGACCATATTATAAACATTGAAGAGGCTGAGGAATTCAGAAAGAAACGGCTGGAGCCGGGATTTGATTTGCAAGCATATCAACGGTCAAAGGTTAAGCAAAAATTGGACGAAGCGCAAGAGAACAAAGATCCGAAAACACCGGAAACAGACGGTCCAAAAGAGGAATCCCATTCAGAAAAAAATATGGATGAATCAAGTACGGAGCCTCCTTCAAATACGGAGGAAGGACCCAAGAAAAGTGAAGGTCCCGAAGCAGTCCAAAAAAGTGTAAATCTTAATATGATGCCCAAACAAGAAGCAAGTATCCGTGGAGTGGCACTGCAAGCTCCAACCAATGTATATGCTGATAAAGATAAGAGCTCTGAAGTGCTGAAAGCCTATAGTCAAGGGCATATACTCATTTTGCAGCCGCTGGACTCCGACTGGCATCTTGTTTTTGTTTATGTAAATGGAGAAAGGTTGCAGGGCTATGTACATGCTAAAGATGTTGATCCATTAGTCGAATCGGACAGGCTGGAAGGACATGCTTTAAAACAGCCGGTAGCTGTATACGAAAAGCCTGCCCGAAGTGCTAAAGTTTTAAAGACATACAACTATCATCAAAGATTGATATATCGGGCTTTTTCATCCCAATGGCACGAAGCGACTGTCTATGTTGGAGGTAAGCCAAAGACAGGTTATATACATGCCTCGGATACAGGAAGCATACAACAATCGCCGATGGTAAGAGGCGTTGCCTTGCTGGCGAAAACCCCTGTTTACAAAAAGCCTTCCAAAGATTCAGGTACATGGAAAACATATAGACAAGGACACGTATTAAAATACAGAAGCTACAATACCAATTGGCATATCGCTACTGTGTATGTGAATGGCAAAGCGGAAACGGGCTACATATATGCGAAAGATGTAGAATCGGCAGAGGTGTCCCCGACTTCCCAAAAAGGTGTCGGGACAAAGGAGACGATACGTATATATTCCTCTCCTTCTACTCATGCAGCAGCGGTAAAAAGCTATGCATACGGAAGTATCCTTCAGTACAGGACTTTTACATCTGCATGGCATGAGGTAACGGTTTATGTGAAAGGAAAAAAGCAGACAGGTTATCTCAAAGCAGACGATGTAAATGAGCTTCATACAAAGTTAAAAGGATATGCAATAAACAAGACGACCCCTGTGTACTCAAATCCGAATCCATATTCAGCTGTTTTAAAAAGCTATAAGAGAGGCCATGTGCTGCAATATCAGGGCTATCAATCCAATTGGTTCATAGCAACGGTCATTGTGAATGGAAAAGCCCAAACCGGCTATATCAGGACAAAAGATGTGTCCCCAAATGCGCCTATGATCACAGGATACGCATCTTCCGATCCAACCCATGTATATGCGAACCAATCCAAAAGCTCCGCAAAGTTAAAGACTTACAACAAAGGTCATCAACTTAAATTTAGACCGTTCAATTCCAATTGGCACATTGCCACCGTTTATGTTAACGGCAAAGCTGGAACCGGCTACATACACAAAAATGATGTCAGTGGCTCAGCGCCGATATTATCGGGTTATGCCAAAAAAAGCCCAACGTATGTCTACAGTCAAACATCAAGAAATGCACCCAAAATAAAAACATATCAAAAGGGCCAATTATTAAAATTCCGCTATCATAATGCCAGCTGGTATAAAGCTACAGTATATATTAATGGGAAGCCGCGCACCGGCTATATCCATAAAAGTGATGCAGGGGCAGCGACAGAGATATCTTTTGTCAATCCTTACAAAGTGTACACCTATAATCATATGGTTGCCGATATAAAGAGCCTTCAAAAGGCATACCCCGATCTCATAACGTATAGAGTGGTCGGAAAATCCGAATATGGACGCAATATTTACGCCGTCTCACTTGGAAAAGGAAAGGCAACTACCGTTATAAACGGCTCGCATCACGCCCGTGAATGGCTAACGACCAATTTGAATATGTACATGATCGAACAATATGCCAAAGCTTATCGGAAAAATAGCAAAATAAAAGGATACGATGCCAGAAGTATCCTGAACGAGACAACGATTTGGTTTATCCCGATGGTGAATCCCGATGGCGTTACGCTTCAACAGCAAGGTTTAAAGGCCTATCCAAAAAGCATGCACGCATCCTTAATAAAAATGAATAATGGGAGTAAAGATTTTAAACGTTGGAAAGCCAACATTAAAGGAGTAGATTTAAACAGGCAGTACGATGCAGGATGGAAAACAATTGCCGGTAATGTCGGAAGGCCCAATTATAAAAGCCATAAAGGAAAAGCCCCTGCAACGGCTTCGGAAGTAAAAGCGGTCCTTAAGCTTGACGCGGAGATTGATCCTGAAATCGCTGTAGCCTATCACAGCAGCGGCCAAATTTTATACTGGTATTATAAACAAACGGGAGCAGCCTATCATCGGGACCACACCTATGCTAAAGAGATTGGAAAATTAACCGGTTATCGATTGGTTTACCCAGGGTCAAACCCATCGGGCGGCGGATATACGGATTGGTTTATTGAAAAAAGAAAGCGGCCTGGTTTTACACCTGAAATCGCACCATATGTATTTGAGACAAATCCACCCATTTCCATCTTTTCCCAAGTCTGGAATGAAAATCAGGCAGTCGGGCTGTTCGTGGCCAAAGAAAGTGCCAAACTTTATAAAGCGAGGAAACAATAAAGAAATATTCATTGCATGTCGATGAAATGGTTTTCTGGGGGAAGGCGCAACCTTTCCCCGGAAATCATTTTAGCTTTTTTTAGGACTTTCGCCAGAACTAGATGAGTAGGATTTCACTCAAACGGTTATCGCGATTTTTATTCAAAATGGTCTGCTATTTTTAATCGTAATATGGTATGATGACATACGTATTAAAGAGACAAATTGGGGGTCAAGTCTGAATGTTTCGTTCCAAAAATTTATTCGTTGCTCTGCTTATCGTCTTATCTTTTTCATTTTTTTTCCTGTCCAATGCATCTGCCAGTAATGAAAAAGCAACGGGAGAAAGATTACAAGGGTATGCATTAAAACAACCGGTTTCCGTTTATGCCAGTCCTTCAAGGGATGCAACGGTTTTAAAAAATTACAACTACAATCAGCATCTCGTTTATAGCCCTTATTCATCAGAATGGTATGTTGTAACTGTTTATATAAATGGCATCTCTTATAGAGGATACATACATAAAGGCGATGTCGGAAACCATGAGCGGGCACAAAGCGTAAGGGGCGTTGCCTTACAAAAAACAAACGTATTCAGCTCAGCAAATGCTACATCAAAAATATTAAAGAGCTACAAAAAAGGGAGCATTTTACAATACCGCAGTTACAATAAAGATTGGTATACTGCAACAGTCTATGTGAGCGGAGTTAAGCACACGGGATATATTTCGGCAAAAGATGTTGAGACAATTGATACAAAACAACAAGTAATGAAAGGAATAGGAATCAAAAGGGCAACTTCGGTATATTCGGCCGCTTCCAAAGACTCAAACATTCTCAAAAACTATAAGTCTGGTCAAATTTTGCAATACCGAACGTTTTCAAAAAATTGGTTTGAGGCTACTGTTTATGTAGGCGGAAAAGCTAAAAAAGGTTACATTTCTACAATGGATGTTGAGCCCATTATAGAGGGGCAGCAACCATTAACCGGGGTCGCAATCAAGCAGCCAACCCGAATATATTCGCTTGCTTCCAAAGAATCGAAGGCCCTTAAAGACTATAAATATGGTCACATTCTGAAAATCCGCCCGTTTTCCAATAATTGGTATAAGGCAACCGTCAATGTAAACGGAAAGCCCCGAACCGGCTACATATTCAAAAGTGATGTTAACACTGATTTAAACAGTCCCTTAACAGGCTATGCGAAAGCAAATGCTACAGCAATATATAGTGATGCTTCCCGAGCTGCTACGGTATTGAAACGTTATAAAAAAGGACATTCTCTTAAATATCGTCCATATAATTCGAACTGGTTTCGTGCAACTGTATATGTAAATGGGAAAGCTCGGACTGGATATGTTTATACAGGTGATGTAAGTCCAAATCCAGCTACTCTTCGAGCTCATGCCTTAGCAAATCCTACTTACGTGTACAGCAAAACTTCCAGAAATTCTACCAAACTAAAAAGTTACAAAAAAGGAACGCTATTGCAAATTCGACCTTATAATGAATTTTGGCATAAAGCGACTGTTTATGTGAAAGGCAAGGCGCAAACCGGCTATATTCATGTGAAGGATGTAGGAGATTTACCTGTCAAAAAGAAACCGGGATTTGATATCCCAATTCTAATGTATCATCAAATTGGTGAAAATCCCGTTCCTGAAGGATATGGTTTGTTTGTAAAATCAGAAAACTTTCAAAAACAAATGAATTACTTAAAAACGGCAGGATTTACGCCAATTCATTTTGATGAGATTCCTAACATCAAAAATATTAAAAATCCCATTATCATCACTTTTGATGATGGTTACGAAAATAACATGATTGCATATGAAATATTAAAAAAAGTCAATGACAAATCTTTCAAAGCAAAAGCTACTTTCTTTATAATAGGTGCTAAAATTGATGTAAAAAATTATTTATCAGCGGCGCAAATCAAAGAGATGAGCGATTCCGGAATTATTTCCATCCAATCGCATACAATGACCCACCCGTTTTTTAATGATAATGAAACGGCAGGCCGCATCAATTACACGGAACAATTACGCGACAACAAGTTAAAATTGGAACAACTTACCGGGAAAAAGGTTAGGGTGCTTGCTTATCCTTACGGAAGCTACAACGACCTTGTAATTGCTGAAACGAAGAAATATTATGATTATGCAGTAACAACAAAACCAGGCATCGCCAATACAAATGATTCTCCTTATGAGTTAAAAAGAGTAAGGGTGCGTTTTGACACAACGCTGGAACAATTTAAAAAATCGATTGGTCGATAACAAGGAAAAGGGCGAACGATATGTTCCGCCCTTTTGCAATGCGTATCATTTTTTAGAATGTACGTGATCCGTATTCCCATAATGATATAATGAAATAAAAAACTGAAAAACTGCGGAAAGGAATATATGTATGCTTGGAAAATTGGTATCGGCTTTGGTCAGATTCCGAAGAGGAAAGTTCGTTCGGAAAATGTATAAATACACTTTTAATATTGCCGGGTTATTGCCCAAAAAAGATATCATCATATTCGAAAGCTTTCACGGCAAACAATATAGCGACAGTCCGAGAGCGATTTACGAATATATGAAGAGCAAAGGTACGAAATATGACTTGATATGGGCAGCAGATCGCAGACATGTTGATCGGTTTGAAAAAGCGGGCAATGTAAAGTACATAAAAAGACTATCCTTAAGATGGTTGTTATCCATGGCCAGAGCAAAATACTGGATCGTGAATGCGCGTTTGCCCCTTTGGATTCCAAAGCCAAAAGGTACTGTGTATGTCCAAACGTGGCATGGAACACCATTAAAAAAGTTGGGAGCGGACATAGAGGAAGTTCATATGCCAGGTACGAATACAGACAGGTATAAAGCAAATTTTTTAAAAGAGGCAAGCAAATGGGATTATCTCGTATCGCCAAATGCTTATTCATCAGAGATTTTTAAACGGGCCTTTGGATTTCATAAAACAATGATTGAGTCGGGATATCCCAGAAATGACTTTATCGTTAACCATCAAGATGATAAAGGTCTCATTGATGCCATCAAGGAGAAATGTCATCTTCCCAAGGATAAAAAAGTGATTTTATATGCACCGACTTGGCGAGATAATCAATATTACTCTGTTGGCAGGTACAAAGCAAATCTTCAAATGGATTTTGAGAAAATGAGAAAAGAGTTGGGAAAGGATTATATTATTGCCTTAAGACTGCATTACTTGGTTTCCGAACACCTTTACTTAACAGGCTTTGAGGATTTCGTATTTGATTTATCACATTATGAGGATATAAGGGATCTATATTTGATTGCCGATCTTTTGATTACAGATTATTCTTCAGTATTTTTTGATTACGCCAACTTGAAAAGGCCAATGATTTTCTTTGTTTACGATATAGAGAGGTATCGGGACAGCTTGCGCGGTTTTTATTTTGATCTGGAAGAAAAAGCACCCGGTCCGCTAGTAAAAACGACGGATGAGTTAATTGCCGAAATTAAGGCCATCGATCGGAACGGCTTTATTTCATCTGAGAATATAGAAGACTTTTACAAACGATTCTGTTATTTGGAGGATGGCCGCGCCAGTGAGCGTGTTGTGAATGAAGTTTTTAAGGAAAAATAATATCTTAAGAAAAAAGGCTGTTTTTTTTGGAAACGGTCTTTTTTACTTTCGCTTGCGGATGATGCGTATAGTCGACAGTTTGCAAAAAAAATATTTTTAGATTGGAAGGAATACCCATTATGATACAATGGTAAAAGCAGTAACCATCATTCAATGAAATGTTTTAAGGAGCGGAGGGATTTCATGGTACGTCTATATAAGACAATGATTTTAGGAATCATAGCGGTATTGGCCTTTCAGCAATTTCCCCAATTGATGTTTGCCCAAACGAATGAAGAAGAAGTGTTAAGTGCCGGGGAGCCGGAAGGGGACATTGAACATTCTGAGGAAGCTGCTGCCGAAGAGCCGAGTGATGCAGAAGTACAACAAGAAGAGAACAAGAATGATAATAAGCAAGAATTAGAAACGTCAGAGGAAGCAAGGGAAATACCAAATGCTGATCCGAAGGCAACTCCGAACTTGGAAGAAAAAGAAAACCATAAAGCGGATCAACAGGTAAAAAGTGAAAGCCCTGAGAAAGCAGAGCCAAGTTCTTTTTCAGCGGCAAGCCTGGCACCATCTTTACGAGGTGTGGCCCTGCAAAATCCAACAAAAGTGTATATGGAAAAAAAGAAAGACTCGCAAATATTAAAATCCTATAAGCAAGGTCATATTCTCCACTTCCAGGTCAATGACGGCAATTGGTATTCGGCCACTGTCTATGTAGGTGGAAAGAAACAATCGGGTTACATATTGAAAAGTGATGTCGATTTACTGGTCGATTCCCGGCCTCTTGAAGGTTATGCCCTAAAGCAATCGGTACAAGTGTATGAACAACCAACTCAGGAATCTAAAACCCTAAAAAAATATAACTTTGGCCAATTGCTCAAGTATCGGGCTTTTTCATCGAAGTGGCATGAGGCGACAGTCATTATAGAAGGAAAGGCCAAAACAGGCTTTATAAAAGCTTCTGATGTGGGCTATCAAATTAAAACGCCGTTCGTTAATGGGATTGCACTGGCAAACCAGACCCATGTGTATGATGATACTTCGAGAAACGCAAAAAAACTAAAAACATATAAAAAAGGCCATATTTTAAAATACCGCACTTACAATTCCGATTGGTTTATGGCAACAGTCTATCAAAATGGTAAAGGTTATACAGGTTTCATTGATAAAAACGATGTGGAAACAGCGGTTGCTAGGCAAACCACTTTAAAAGGAGTCGGCATAAAAAATCCCACTCGCGTTTTTTCGACAGCTTCCACAAATTCTAAGGTTCTGAAAAACTACAAATATGGGAGCATCCTAAAATACAAAACTTTTACCTCCAATTGGTACCAGGCCACTGTATATGTGGGGGGGAAAGCCCAATCAGGCTACATTTATGCAGGTGATACAGGAGCCCTTGATACAAAGCTGAAGGGATATGCGTTGGCTAATCCTGTGTATATTTACAGTGAACCCAATAGAAAATCCAAAAAGTTAAAAAGCTACGCACAAGGACATCTGCTCCAATACCGAGCCTATAACGCCAACTGGCATCAAGCAACAGTATATGTGAACGGCAAGGCTCAAAATGGGTATTTAAACGTTCACGATGCCGGTCCAGACGTACCCATTTTAAAAGGCTACGCCCAGCTGAATCCAACATATGTTTACAACAAACCATCCAAAAGCAGCGGGAAATTGAAAGCTTATAAAATAGGCCATTTATTGCAATACCGCCCATATAACTCAACTTGGCATACAGCCGCCGTTTATATAAATGGGAAACGGAAAACCGGTTATATTTATAACAAGGACGTGGGACCGACAAAGAAAAAAGCCAACTCCCCTACATACATCAATGGGGTCCTGATTGTGAGTAAGAATTACCCGTTGCCCGCCTCCCATGCTCCTGGAGAGAATCCGGCAGCCCGGAAAGCCTTCAATCAAATGGCGAAGGACGCCAAGAAAAGCGGATTCCGTTTGACAGCCTTTAGTACCTATCGCTCTTATTCATATCAAAAAAATCTTTTTGATAGATATGCAAGGAAACATGGTGTAGAGGCGGCGAATCGCTACAGTGCCAAAGCGGGGCAATCCGAACATCAAACCGGATTGGCATTTGATGTAGGAGAAGTAGGAAAAGAACATTTATGGGCAGAAGAAGGTTTTGAACATACAAATGCAAGTAAATGGATTGCGAAAAATGCCCATAAATACGGATTTATTGTCCGCTATCCAAAAGGGAAAGAGCATATAACAGGATATATTTATGAGCCATGGCATTTAAGATATCTGGGTGTAAACCTTGCAACCAAGGTATACAATAGCGGTTTGACTTTGGAAGAATATCTGGGGATATATTAAAAAGTAAAAGCGGAGGCTGGATGAAAATGCAGCCTCCGCTTTTTTAATTTTCTTTTACAATTAACCCGTAATTATCCCCAATGGTCGTGTAAAAATCGAATTTCTTTTGTTTTTGCGTAATGACGTTTCGGGAATTCATTTTGATCATCATTTTCCGATATTGGTCGTATTGTATATATATTGCATAACTGGCAGATGATAGTTTTTCCAGTTGGTCATAGGGAATGGAAGCTTCATAGAGAGTCTGGTCTATTTGTTTAATGGGAAATAGTACTTCTACCAAATGATTGTTTCGTTCACGCATGACTAAGCTATCAATTTGATGCTGCGGATCCCCATAAATGTGGACTTGTAATCTAAGCTTATCGTTCTTTTTCTCTGAAGCATGGAAGACAGCCAGCATATTGATCCTTGCAAGCTGATAGGGCTCCTCCTCAAATGGCAGCTTATAATATGGAAGTCCGTCTATGACAACCGTTTTCTTTATCGACTCATTCAAGCTCCAATTGATCAGGGTGACAATATCGTCAAATCTCCGTTCTTTAAATAAATCAACCAGCACTTTATGCCACGGTTCGAAAAAGTTTTCGGTGAAGTCGTAGGTCAAATCTTTGGTGGTTTCTAAAACTTTGGCGAATTTTTTAAAATATTTTTCCTTTTGTCTGGATTTTAAAAAATGCTGCCTGTTAAATAATCTTGTAATACAATCGAATTCATATAATCGGTTCAATACCATTCTTTCGATACGTTCCGGCAAGTTCTTTTGAATCACATACTTGATGACCTCAAGGTTCGTATCCGTTTTTTCAAATATGGATGTTTTTGAAGTCAGGCTTTTGTTCTCTTTATTCCTATTGACATAATAAATAATCTCTTTCGTTGTTGATATCGTGGGGCAATTCGTCAATACATCAATAAAAAATTGTTTGTCCTCTGCAAATCGCATGTTAGGGAATCTGAAATGATGTTCCTTCAAAAAATCTGCCCTCATCATTCTGGCTGTCGGTCCCAAATGTTGAAAGACATGGGGGATGGAACAAGGGTCAATGGATTCCCTGTTTTCACAGCTGTTATACTCACCTGTAATGGTCAATTTATTGTCTTCTGTTTTCATTGTTCTTCCAATCGCATAGGGATCCCCGGTTTTTTCCAGGAGCTTGTATAAAATTTCGATTCCATTCAAAGTTAGCCAGTCATCGGAATCGAGGAACATGATGTACTTGCCCTTTGCCAGGTCCATTCCGGTATTTCGCGGTTTCGCGGGTGACCCGTTATTTTTTTTGTAAAAGACAGGCACAATGTTTGGATGGGACTTTGCATAATCTAATATAATAGATTGGGAACTGTCTGTTGACTTATCGTCAATAATAATCAATTCGATATTTTCAAAGCCAATTGTCTGATTGATGACCGAATCAATCGTCTTTTTCAAAGTTTTTTCAGCATTAAAAACAGGCAAAATTACCGTCACATGATATTGTTTTTTTGGTGCGGCGGAATGTATGTAATAGCCTTCTTCATTATAGGAAGCTTGAAGAGCAGTTCCTTCTCTTTTTGAAGCAGGTGCAAATAACCGATTTAGAAAGCGCATTTTATCCTCCCTAGCTTTTCGTGCTCTTTATTATAAAATCATTTTACGTTAATGTTGAATGAGAAAACAATAGTATTTCTATAAATAGGTTGATGTATTTTTCAAACGGCATAAAGAGGTATAAGTTGGCAACCGGTTTAAAACCTGGCACTCCCTATCTTTTATTGTCTTTTCCATATCCTCCTTGTATAATTTAATAATGCAATAGCGTACCTATAGTTTTGAAAGGATATAACATGAAATCAGCAATTATTGTCATTAAAGAGCAAATTCAACATTTTTATTTGATCAGAAGACTCTCTTTATATGAACTAAAGAGCAAAAACAAAAGCAATTATTTGGGAATGGCGTGGGAAGTGATTAACCCCGTCATTCAAATTTTGATTTATTGGTTTGTTTTCGGAAGCATCCGGCAAAGGGCCGATATAGAGGTTGTACCCGGGTTTGAAGTGCCTTTCATCAACTGGCTGCTCGGAGGGTTTATTCTTTGGACCTTTTTTTATCAATCTACGATTCAAGGGTCAAAATCTATTTATACGAGACTGCGAATGTTGTCCAAAATGAATTTTCCAATGAGTGTAATCCCCAATATTGTGATCTTTTCTCAATTTTACATTCACCTGTTTATGCTGGGGATTGCTTTTCTTATATTTCAGCTAACCGGTTTCCATGCGACTCTTTATTTTACACAAATTGTTTATTATATGTTCGCAGCGTTTTGTTTAATTTTTGCTATTTCGTTGATTACATCTACGTTATCGACGATTATCAGGGACGTCCATATGCTTTTGAACGCTACGCTCAGGATGCTGCTGTATTTATCGCCAGTCCTCTGGCAAATGACAATATTGAAAGAACCGGTGGCATCGATTTTAAAGCTTAATCCGCTATATTACCTGATCGAGGGCTATCGTTCTTCATTGTTTGGAACGGAATGGTATTTTATCGTTCACTGGCAATATACACTTTATTTTTGGGCAGTAGTGGTCGTTTTATTATTGTTCGGTTCCGCGTTGCACGTGAAATTCAGAAGACATTTTATTGATTATTTATAACGGTTGTGATTATGATGGAAAAAGCCATTATTGTAAAAAACATTACAAAAAAATATAAACTATATAACGGGACGAAAGAACGGCTTTTAGATTTGATCTTACCCAAAAGTTACGGGGAAGATTTTTATGCATTGGCAAATGTCAGCTTTGAAGCCGAAAAAGGGGATGTCGTTGGATTTATCGGCATCAACGGTTCAGGAAAATCAACACTTTCCAATATCATCGCCGGCATTGTTCCCGAAACATCCGGTTCGGTCCAAGTAAACGGCCAGGTGGCTTTAATTGCGGTGGCTGCAGGGTTGAAAGCCGATTTATCCGGAAGGGACAATATCGAACTGAAGTTGCTTATGCTGGGTTTCTCCAAAGAGGAAATTAAAAAGCTCGAATCGGAAATCATCGAGTTTTCTGAGCTCGGAAAATTTATTGACCAGCCGGTCAAATCATACTCGAGCGGTATGAGGTCACGTCTTGGATTTTCCATATCGGTCACCGTGGACCCGGATATTTTAATTATTGATGAAGCATTGTCAGTAGGAGACAAGGCCTTTGCTGAAAAAAGCCTTGCTAAAATGAAAGAATTTAAGCAACAGGGCAAAACGATGATTTTTGTCAGTCATTCAATCGGGCAAATGAAACAGTTTTGCGATAAAATTTTGTGGCTTGAATATGGAATGGTAAAGGATTTTGGTTTAGTCGAAGAAGTCATTCCAAAATATGAAGCATTTTTGAAGCAATATAATAAAATGACCAACAGAGAACGGGAGCAATACAGGGAGGAGCGATTAAAAAAGCAACAGGAAAGCTTGATGTCTCTCCAAGAAGCGTAAATTAATGAAAAATCTGCACCATTAGGGGTGCAGTATTTTTTTTTCTGAAGTGCCACTGTCACTCCTCGAAATATGTCAAATAATTTTGATCCTTGATCCATTTGAGATTCCACCGTTGCCTTGTACATCCCGGCGGTCTGTTTGGCCGTAAGAACCCGCCGGCTGGTCGGTACCCGGTAAAAACGAAATTAAAATCCAGGTCCTTCCCATTTGCATTCAAGCAGTCCTTTTCAAGTGACAAAAAGTATTTAAACTTTTTGAAAGTTTGTGGTGCTTTCGAGTGATCCATAGATTATAATATTTTAGTAATTAGTAAATGCTTCCTGTTGAGGAAAGGTGAGGGAATGAAAAAGATTAAAAGACTGCTGGTTTTCATTCTTGTTTTTTCATTATTGGTGCCGATTCAAGGATTTGCAGATGGCTGGGATGACAACGCAAAAAAATCTAATGAATTCATGTCCGTTTTAAAGAGAGATGCAGAACCAAGGAAATCGGCAAAAGAGATGAAAGAACAGTATCAAAACCCGGCAGATTACCCTTTGAAAAATGAAGGTGAGTTTGTCGGCCGTTTGGTGGACTCGAAACACATATATCACGATATTACATTTAATCAAGTGGCTGACTATTCCAATGATTTCATGCAGCTCAGTCTTTTATATCAGTCTGGCAATGCCTATATGAAAGACCGGTATCTTCGGGTAGAACTATGGACGGATGCCGGGGGAAAAATGCAATACGCGGGTTATCTTGACTTCGATACTTGGGGGCATTCCAAGTCCACACTGAACGGGAATCTTCCCAAGTCCCATTTTGCAGACCAGAAATACCTCTATTTAAGAGCAGGGGTTTTCGGTGATCCAATCGATGAGTATTATTCCGATGTAACGATATTTAAGGTGGTAAATCCTTTTTACTCGGGGGGACAACAACCATCGGAAGGAAATAAATATGCTCTGATCAGCAATGAGTCCGTGGTGGCAGATCAAACGCAATTTACAGGCGCGTTTTCGATCAATAACGAAAAATACACGATGAACAAGAAAATGGGCAAGGCCGCCTATCAACTGGATGTAAACAGGCCGTTCGATACGGAAAAACATGCAGACAAAAAGCTTGAAAGAAGGCCTGCTTCAAAAAGGTCTCTTAACCGGGTTGGAGATACGAAATCTTTTTGGGCTTATGATTTTGCCACAGACAGAGATTATCAGATAGAAGCGAAACTGCTGTATACAGGTACAAAAACAAATGTATGGGTCCACAATCATCAAATAACATCCACAAATGCGCAGAAGTTGGGACAGGAGTTTGATCAAAAAATCCATCCTTCCGTCACGCAAAACTTTGCAAATGAATCAGATGTAGACGGCAATGGCAAAGTACATATTTTGTGCTTTGACATACAGGATGGGTTTACCGGTTATGGCGGATATATCGCCGGCTATTTTTACGGAGGGGATCTCTTTGATGTTGAAGGATCCAACAGGTCAGAAATTTTTTATATAGATACGTACCCGTCAATGGGAATGGGTTCAATCAAAAATGTCGATGCCGCATATGGGACGCTGGCCCATGAATTTCAGCACATGGTTAACTTTAACCAGAATGTGTTCGTTGAGGGCGGACTTCCGATGGATACATGGCTGAATGAAGGATTGTCGATGGCTGCGGAACAAGTCTATTCCGGAAAAATGTTGACGGACCGCATTGATTATTATAATTCTTCGAGTTCCATCACCAACGGCCACTCCCTCCTGTATTGGGATGATGATGGCGATACTTTGTCCAACTATTCTTTATCATATCTCTTCGGCCAGTACGTGAGAACGCAGGCGGGCCGGGGGAATGGCATTTTTAAAGAAATTTTGGCTGATGCCAACAATGATTATAGAGCTGTGGAAAATGCAGCGAAAAAGTACATGGATCCATCCATTACTTTTGGAAAGCTGATGACCAATTTCCGCGGGGCGCTTTTGTTAAAGCAAAAAACAGGTGTCTATGGATTTAAAGGGGAACCGGGCTTTGATGCAATTCAGCCAAAAGTGTTCACGCGTTCCTCTGCGTATTTAAGGGGCGGAGGGGCTGTCGTCAAAAAAGCAGCGGAGAATGAAACAATCCCTGCTGCCAAAGGCAAAGACGTCACCTACACCTTCTTTGATCTGGATAAAAAAGATCCGGGAGATGTCACACCGCCCAGCAAGCCGCTTGTCGAACCGGTCGGCGACCAGAACACAGCCGTATACGGGCTTTCAGAACCAGGAGCGACTGTCTATGTCCAGCGCAATGCTTCCACAATTGGATCTGGCACAACGGATGACCTTGGCGCTTTTAAAGTTCCCATCCCTAAGCAAAAAGCCGGTACGGTATTAACGATATTTGCCAAAGATCGGGCGGGGAACCGAAGTGAGGCAGTAAAGATAACCGTCATTGACAAAACCCCGCCCGGGGTGCCCGTTGTCAATGAAGTCGGCGACTCTGACAAAGTGGTGACCGGAACTGCTGAAGCAGGTTCCACCATCCGGGTTGAAAAAGCCGGCAGCAAACTTGGCAATGCGAAAACCGGGTCGGACGGCAAGTTTTCCGTTCCGTTGCCATCCGCCCAAAAAGCCGGCACCGTCCTTTATGTAACAGCGACGGATCCGGCTGGAAATTTGAGTCCGGCAAAAAAAGTGACGGTCGTAGACAAAACACCACCAAAGGCACCAACTATAAATCCGGTGAGTGACAAAGATCAGCGTGTTACGGGCACGGCCGAAGCAGGTTCAACCATATCAGTGAAATCCGGAAATACCAAGCTGGGAACAGCCAAATCGGGCAGCGATGGCAAGTTCTCCGTTTCACTGCCGTCCATTCAAAAAGCTGATACCGTCCTTTCCGTAACTGCAACGGATAAGGCCGGCAATGAAAGTCCCGCAAGCAAGGTAACGGTTCTTGATAGAACGGCACCTAATGCTCCAACAGTTTCTCCAGTGAGCGACAAAGATAAGGCTGTAAAGGGAACCGCCGAAGGAGGCTCCTCGGTGACTGTTAAAGCCGGGAGCAAAGTTCTTAATTCAAGTAAAGCCGGTGCCGATGGCAAGTTCACTGTAACATTATCGTCTGTCCAAAAAGCCGGTACCGTCCTTTTCGTAACTGCAACGGATAAGGCGGGAAATATAAGCCCGGCCAAAAAGATAACGGTCATTGACAAGACGCCCCCAGCAATACCGACTGCTTCACCAGTCAGCGATAGAGACAAAAAAGTAACCGGAAAAGCAGAAGCCGGTTCAAAAGTAAAGGTAAAAGCCGGCAGCAAAGTATTGAACAATGCCACGGCAAATAAGAACGGCAAATATGCCGTCTCGCTAAAATCAACTCAAAAAGCAGGGACTGTTCTTTACGTAACGGCGACCGACAAAGCAGGAAATGTAAGCAAAGCAAGAAAAGTAACGGTTGTGGACAAAACAGCGCCAGCCGTCCCGAAAGTCAACAAAGTAACCGTTAAATCAACCGCTGTGAAAGGAAAAGCGGAAGCAAACTCTACTGTATATGTGAAGACAGGAAAGAAAGTAATCGGCTCTGCAAAAGCAAACAAGAGCGGAAACTTTTCAGTAAAGATCAAGAAGCAAAAGGCCGGAACGGTTCTCCAGGTGTATGCAAAAGATAAAGCCGGGAATACAGGGAAAGCGGCGAAAGTAACTGTGAAAAAGAAATAAAATATTTTGGGTGCCACTGTCACTCCTCGAAATATGTCGAATTAAAGGCTGCCTCTGGGCAGCCTTTTTGAAGTGCCTGTCACTCCCCGAAATATGTCGCATAATATTTGAAGGCTCCCCAAAGTCGCGAGTATATTCTAGGTGCCTGCCATTACTTGAATTACTTGAATTTTATCGGATGGCGCATGGCATTCCAAATTCTCCTACTTTATATTCACCCCAATGTTATCCCCGATCGTTGTGTAAAAATCAATTTGCCGCTTGTCATAATCAAAAATTCTGCGCGTGTTCATTTTAATATACAGTCTCTGGTAGTCGTAATAGCGAATGAACATGAAATGGCTGGCGGATGAGAGTTCGGCCAGGCGGGCAAACGGAATTTCCACTTCGTACAACTCCCCGCCTGCATGGCGAATGGGCAGTTGAATCTCATTCAGTTCATTATCACGCTGCCGAATGACGAATGCATTTAACTTATCCAAGTGGTCCCCGTAAATTTTTACTCTCAGTAAAAATCGGTCAGCCTCTTTTACCTGGTCTTGATACAGGGCGAGCATGCTGACCCGTGCCCATTGGTATGGCTCCTCGAGCGGCAGCCGGTAGTACGGCAATCCGTCCCGAATGACCGTTTCTTTCGTTATGTCTTTCAGGCTCCATTCAATTAATTTGACAATATCGCCATAACGTTCCTCCCTGAAAAGATCGACGAGCACTTTGTGCCACGGTTCGAAAAAGTTTTCGGTAAAATCGTACCGCAGCCCTTTGGTTGTCTCCAGCACTTCCGCAAACTTTTTATAATATTTATCTTTTCGCAGCGACCGCAAAAAATGGTGGCGGTTGAATAAGCGCGTAATGCAGTCAAATTCATATAAACGGTTGAGCACCATCCGCTCGATGTTTTCCGGCAAGTTTTTCTTGATGACATGCCTGATCACCGCCAAATTTGTATCTGTTTTTTCAAAGATGGATGTTTTGGAAACGAGACTTTTATTGTCCCGATAACGATTGACATAATAAATGACTTCTTTCGTCGTCGATATGTTCGGGCAGTTCGTTAATACATCAATGAAAAACTGCTTGTCTTCCGCAAACCTCATATCCGGAAAGCGGCAGTTATGTTCTCTTAAAAATGCCGTTCTCATCATTCTCGCAGTCGGCCCCAAATGCTGAAAAATATGCGGAATCGTGCACGGATTGATCGACTCCCGATACTCGCAGCTGTTGTATTCTCCGGTAATGACAAGTTTTTTGTCTTCCACTTTCATCGTTCTCCCGATCCCGTAAGGATTCCCGGTTTTCTCCATCAATTTATATAACACTTCTATACCGTTTCTACTGAGCCAATCGTCCGAATCGATAAACATGAGATATTTGCCTTTCGCCAGATCGATCCCGACATTTCTCGGTTTTGCAGGCGAGCCGTTATTGCTTTTAAAAAAAACCGGCACGATATTTGGATAGGAACGGGCGTACTCCATAATGATCGACCGCGAATTGTCAGTGGATTTGTCATCCAGAATCAAAAATTCAATATTTTCAAAGCCAATCGTTTGCCGGATCACGGAATCAATCGTCTTCCGCAGCGTTTTTTCCGCATTATACACCGGCATGACGACCGAAACTTTAAAGTCCCTGTTCCGGTTCGCCGGATGGACGTAATAGCCTTCGGGATTATAATCAAACCGCTCAAAGTTCGGTCCTCCGTTTGTAAAAGCGGCATACATGCGCGTCAGGAATGAAATCATGGTTATCCTCCCATAAAATGAATCTTTTAAACGTATTATGGGCATCATACCTTCTTTTTATAAGTTTATTCCCCGCTTCATTGGACATACTTTTCAATATGTCAATACAAATGGGTACGGTGATTCCTATGCGCAAAAAACTGAGAAAAAAACTGCAAAAAATATATAAAAAGGTATTTAGGATGTTGGCGTTAACATTGCCGAAAAACAAAAAACTCATTGTGTTTGAAAGTTACTTGGGAAAGCAGTATAGCTGCAATCCACGGGCCATTTATGAATATTTAAGAGACAATCATTCGGGGTATGAAATGGTGTGGAGCGTGGACAAACGGTGTACGGAAACATTTGACAGCCGCGGTCTCCCATATGTCCGGCGCTTTTCCCTTGCATGGCTTTTCACGATGACGAGGGCGAAATATTGGGTGACCAATTGCCGCTTTCCGCTTTGGATGGCAAAACCCCCGGGAACCGTTTATGTTCAAACGTGGCACGGCACACCGTTAAAAAAGCTCGGACTTGACATGGAAGAGGTCTATATGCCGGGAACGAACACGAATAAATATAAAAGGAACTTTGTGAGAGAATCCGGAAAATGGGATTTTTTGATTTCGCCGAATGCCTACTCGACGGAAATTTTTAAGCGTGCTTTTCTATTCGGAAAAAATATGGTTGAAACGGGCTATCCCCGGAACGATTTTTTAATCCGTAACAACAACGCCGAAAAAATCGCGGAAATCAAGAAATCATGCGGCTTGCCATTGGATAAAAAGGTCATTTTATATGCCCCGACGTGGCGGGACAACCAATATTATGCCAAGGGAAGGTACAAGTTTGACCCGCAGCTTGATTTTGCGGCGTTAAAACGGGAGCTTGCCGATCAATATATCATCATTTTGCGCCTCCATTATCTCATTGCTGACAATCTTGATTTAACCGGTTATGAAGGTTTTCTGTATGATTTTTCCGAGTACGACGATATTCGCGACCTGTTTCTTATTTCGGACATTCTCGTCACCGATTATTCATCCGTCTTTTTTGATTTTGCCAATTTAAAACGGCCGATGATCTTTTTCGTTTACGACATTGAAGATTACCGGGACCATTTGCGAGGCTTTTATTTTGATTTTGAAAAAGAAGCCCCGGGTCCCCTTGTCAAAACAACGGACGAACTGATCGCGCAAATCAAAAGCATCGGTAACCTTGACCTTACTGAAAAAATGAAAACTTTTTATGACAAGTTTTGTTATTTGGATAACGGGAATGCCAGTGAACGAGTCGTCAATGAAGTGTTCAACGTACACCGGCTGTGAAAGGATTCACTTATGAAATCTGCATGGAACATCTTGAAAGAACAAATTGAGCATTTTTACTTAATCCGCCGGCTTTCCCTTTATGAATTAAAAAGCAAAAATAAAAGCAACTACCTCGGCATGGCGTGGGAAGTGATCAGCCCGGTCATTCAAATTTTGATTTATTGGTTCGTTTTCGGAAGCATCCGCCAGCGGGCGGATATCGAAGTGGCCCCCGGATTTGAAGTGCCATTTATCTATTGGCTGCTCGGCGGTTTTGTGCTATGGAGTTTTTTTTACCAAGCCGTCATTCAAGGATCAAAGTCAATTTATACGCGGCTGCTCATGCTGTCCAAAATGAATTTTCCGATGAGCGTCATTCCGAACATCGTCATTTTTTCGCAGTTTTACACGCACCTGATCCTGCTGGGAATTACCTTTATCATTTTTCAGGCGTCCGGTTACTTTGCAACGGTTTATATCTTGCAAATTTTTTATTTTATCTTCGCGACCTTTTTCCTGGTATTCGCCATTTCGCTGATTACGTCCACGTTGTCGACGATCATTCGGGATGTGCATATGCTGCTGAATGCGACGTTGCGCATGCTGCTGTATTTGTCGCCTGTTTTATGGCAAGTGACGATTTTGGAAGAGCCGCTTCCGACGATCATGAAAATCAATCCGTTATATTACTTGATTGAAGGATACCGGGCCGCGCTGTTTGGAACAGGCTGGTATTTTGCCGAGCATTGGAGATATTCCCTTTATTTCTGGACAGTCGTCCTTGTTTTGCTCCTGTTTGGCGCCAAACTGCATATGAAATTCAGGAGACATTTTATTGATTATTTGTAACGGGGTGTGATGAAAATGGAAAAAGCCATCATCGCCAAGAACGTCACGAAAAAATATAAATTGTACAGCGGAACGAAAGAGCGCCTGTTTGATTTGATTTTCCCCAAAGATTACGGTGAGGACTTCTACGCGCTCGCCAACGTCAGCTTTGAACTGAAAAAAGGCGATTCGATCGGATTTATGGGCATGAACGGATCCGGAAAATCAACCCTGGCGAACATCGTTGCCGGGATCGTTCCCGAAACGTCGGGTACGGTGGAAGTAAATGGGCAGTCCGCACTGATCGCTGTCGCGGCAGGACTCAAAGCAGATTTATCCGGAAGGGACAACATTGAATTAAAACTCCTTATGCTCGGTTTTTCCAAGGAAGAAATTAAAGAAATGGAACCGGAAATCATTGACTTCTCGGAACTGGGAAAATTCATCGATCAACCTGTGAAGTCGTATTCCAGCGGCATGAGATCCCGGCTCGGATTTTCCATCTCCGTCAATATCGATCCTGACATTTTAATCATTGATGAAGCCCTGTCCGTCGGCGACAGGGCGTTTGCCGAAAAAAGCCTTGACAAAATGAAGGAATTTAAACAAAAAGGGAAAACACTCATCTTCGTCAGCCACTCACTGGGACAGATGAGACAGTTTTGCGAAAAAATTCTTTGGCTCGAATACGGCATGGTCAAGGACGTCGGAACCGTGGAGGAAATCATCCCGAAATACGAAACTTTTCTGGGCGATTTTAAAAAAATGTCGCGGGAAGAAAAGGAAACCTACAAAGAGAAGGCCATGGAACGGCAAAAGGAGTTGCTGATGGCACAAGTGTAGCCGGACCATGCGCCCTCCATCTTTTACATCTGAAAAAACTTGTGTATTTCACCGCATTTTTACACATCCTAAGATGGAGGAGGAAGGTTCCATTGATGTATGCAGCACCGATCATTTGCTTTATGATCACGATCATTTTAACTCCAGCCGTAAAACACCTGGCACATCGGTGGGGCGCTATCGATCGGCCGAATAAGCGAAAAATCCATCAGCAGCCGACACCGCTTTTGGGCGGCCTTGCCATCTTTGCCAGCTTTCTGGCCGGCGTGATCCTCATCTTTCCATTCGATCAGCGCATGATCACGATTATTGCCGGCGCGCTCATTATCGTCATGACCGGTTTTCTTGACGATATACTGCAAATGCCGGCAAGGTTTAAACTGCTTGGACAGGTCATCGCTGCGAGCGTGATCATATTGGGCGGCCTGGTGATCACCGAGTTGAACATCCCGTTTGGCGGGCAGATTGAGCTCGGTTTTTTTAGCATTCCCATCACCATGTTATGGATCGTCGGCATCACGAACGCCATCAACCTGATCGACGGACTGGACGGTTTAGCCGCCGGTGTCTCGGCCATTGCCTTTTCCGCCATCAGCTTCATGGCTTTCCTTCACGGAGACTTCTTCGTACTTGCTCTCGGACTCATTTGCATCGGAAGCACACTTGGCTTTCTTGTGTACAATTTTTACCCGGCCAACATCTTTATGGGAGACACCGGCGCCCTTTTCCTTGGCTACATGATCGCTGTTTTGTCCCTCCTCGGGTTTAAAAGCGTCACCTTTATCTCTTTCATCATTCCCATCATCATTTTGGGAGTGCCCATTTCCGACACACTCTTCGCCATTATCAGGCGCATTATACATAAAAAACCTATTGCCGCACCAGACAAGGCCCACTTGCATCATTGCCTGCTGTTGATCGGGTTCTCCCACAGGCAAGCCGTTTTGGCCATCTACGGGATCGCAGCACTCTTCAGCTTGGCTGGCATCGTTTTTTCCATGGCTACCGAATGGATGTCAATCGTCATTCTCTGCATTTTTCTTGTCCTGACCGGCACTCTCGGACTCATCAGCGCCAACGACAAACCGCTCCTGTTCATGATGCGAAGGAAATAGCACCAGGTTTTTGGTTTTGTTAACGGAACTTGGTACTTTATTATCTGAACTCGGTACTTTATTATCCAAACGCGGCACTTTATTATCCAACTCGGCACTTTGTTGAACTCGGTACTTTGTTATCCGAACTCGGTACTTTGTTATCCGAACTCGATACTTTATTATCCGAACTCCGCACTTTGTTATCCGAACTCGATACTTTATTATCCAACTCGGCATTTTGAGTTATCTGAACTTCTTTATTATCCGCACTCGGCACTTTGTTATCTGAACGCGGCACTTTATTATCCGCACTCGGCATTTTGAGTTATCTGAACTTCTTTATTATCCAAACTCGGTACTTTGTTATCCGCATTCCGAACTTTATTATCCAAACTCAACACTTTGTTATCCGAACTCCGCATTTTATTATCTGAACTCTTATTTTAATAAGCTTTTCAATTTTTCCAGCGACAAGTGATACACCCGGTTCCTTTTTTGTCCGGAAACCGGGAGACCGAGCGCAACGAGGAGCTTGGTCGCGACAGAAATGGAATTTAGTTTGAAAAAAGCACGCAGCTCCCGGTTCGTAATGGTGTTCCCGATTAAATAATAATAGTCGATGAGCGCCTCAATAGGGGCTTTGGGATTTTCCTTTTTGCACCTTGTGCAGATCCAGCGTCCTCTATATCTTATGACGGTAAGAAGTTTGCAATCGTTACAGAACAACCCTGGTAAAATATCTTTTTTGCTGATATGAAACTCTTGGAAAATGTCATGGCGGAGCGGCGTGTCCAATTGAAGCAAAAGAGTGGCAAGACGATGGAGCTGTTCAGTTGATAAAACAGGGTTTGGGTATTGCCTGGAAAAATGCTCAACTTTGTGCCGGATGGCAGAAGGCCTGATCATTTTGGGAGCTGCAATATGCCGATAGGACGGATCAAAATGGATGATACAAGAGGGATTGGTCATGACGACAAAGCAAGTATGTGGAAGCTGGATATGGAGATAATCCTTCATCAGATTGTTCAGGTGGAAAAGTTGGTTTTCAGCTTGTACGAGGGGATTTTGGAAGGCTTGTGTTTGTTCATTTATCGTTTGTTGAAGCTGATGCTCTTCAACCAGTAAAGATCCCGCAACATTTTTGGCTTCAAATGTTACATAAAATCTGTTTGTCAGCAGAAGGGAATCGATTTGAAAAAATTCCGTTTCCGAGTGTGGCAGCCGGAGACCCGGAAAAATATACTGGTATCCAAAAGAAAGTTGCCGTAAATAGTAGTCCAAGTTTTGTTCCCCGCGGTAACCCGATTTTCGGTGTGCCAAATCCTTCGACACCCGCTCCCTTTCGGGATGTTTCTTTGAAATGCGTTTTAAAATGGCCTCCAGAACCGGAATTTTGTAAGGAACCGGTCTTTTTCTAAGCAAAAAATCACCTCTTTCATGTATTCAATCAAATAATTTCTAGAAAAACGTCGAAAACCCTTTATTTTTTTAAAAAAAAGAGGGTTCGGCAAAGCCGAACCCTTCCGATTTGATGTCTTAGCGTTAGTTTCATCTGAAAACCGGGCTTCATTATCCGGTCTCAAATGTTTATTCTCCGAAATTCGGGCTTTATTATCCGGTTTCGAATGTTTATTCTCCGAAATTCGGGCTTTATGATCCAAATCAGCTCATTTATCATCCAAATCGGCCCATTTGTGATCCGAACGAACAGCCCTTAATCATTCCGCAATAAAATATTTCTTTAAAAACGCAAACCACACTTCGTGCCCCTTTTTGTTCGGAGCGCTCTGGTCCTCCAATAAATAGGAGCGCAGCTCTTCGTTTTCCGGATCCGGCCATTCAGGCCAGTGATTCAGGAAAGTTAAGTTGTGATTACCGGCGAATTTCTCCAGCTCCTCCACTTGCCAAGGATAGATGGTCGCATTATGGATGGGATGCGGCGGCTGCAAGATGACGACTGCTTCATTATTTTCCTTTTCAATACTGGATAAAAAGGTTTCGATGTTCTGGTGACTGTCTTCCACTTCCACGTTTCCGTTATCGTTTAATGTGAATGGCTCAAATAATATAACATCAGGTTTGAATTTGGCGACTTCTTTGTCATGCCCGGAATTGATAAATCCATCGGACCGTTCTTCATATTGAAAAATTTTCACATCGAGCGCATCCCCATAGGCATCCGCCAAGGCATCTTGCAGCTGAACAGACCAGCCATTTGCATCCTTACCCAATGCTTCCGAGCCGACAAGGGCTACTTTCAATGCTTTTTCATTCAACATGGCTTTTTCAAAAGCTGTCTGGGCTTTCTCTGGCCAGTTAGCTGCTTTTTCCAGTTTTTTCTCATCAAAAACAGGTTCCTTGGCTTTTTCGGGTTCCGCTTTTTCCTTCGGAGTAACCGTTGCGCCAACATTTACCGAAGTCGTCTTATGTTTCCAGTATGTATGGCCTGCAAACAAAAAAATAATCGTTATGATGACTGCTATGAAAGTAAAAAATCGTCTCATACTAAGCCTCCTGCACAAAAAAGTATTATAGCAAAAAACACATAATGAAAAAATTCCCTGGCATTTTTTCATTATACGACATATAATCGTAATTAGTGGTTATTTCAAACAAAAATCTCTCAATATTTACATATATCATATAACAGATTTAGCCAGGAGGAAACTATGGAAGAAACTATCAGCTTGAGGGAACTGATGGCGACACTGAAAAAACGGATGAATCTCATCGTGCTTGTCACGTTAACGGCCGTCGTATTAAGTGGAGCTGTCAGTTATTTTGTCATGACGCCAATCTATCAATCTTCGACACAATTGCTTGTCAATCAGTCGAAAAGCGAACAGCCTGTTTACAATCCGGCGGAAATTCAGACCAATTTGCAATTAATCAATACTTATAATGTCATTATCAAGAGTCCGGCCATCTTAGACGACGTCATCAAAGATTTGAATTTGCAAATGACGGTAAACGAATTAATTGAAAAAATTACGGTGCAAAGCGAGAAAGACTCTCAAGTGGTTAATGTCACCGTTCAAGATCCGGATCCAAACAAAGCAGCGGAAATTGCCAATCAGATTGGAACCGTTTTTCAAAACAAAATCGCCAAAATCATGAATGTGGACAACGTCAGCATTCTGACGAAAGCCGAGATCGGCGAGAATCCATCACCTGTCAAGCCAAAGCCGCTGCTCAACATCGCCATCGCGTTGGCGGTTGGGTTGATGGCAGGAGTAGGGATTGCCTTCCTGCTTGAATATTTGGACAACACAGTCAAAACGGAACAAGACGTCGAACAATTATTGAACCTTCCGGTCCTGGGAGCCATTGCCACGTTTGAAGAACAAGACTTACAAAAATCATCGAGATCCGAAAGAAGACCAAGGCTAAGGGGTGAGACGGTTGGCTCTAAGTAAAAAAAAGACCGGTAATCCTACGAGAAGAAAGTTAATCACAAAATTAAATCCAAAATCCCCGGTCTCCGAACAATACAGGACGATTCGGACAAACATACAGTTTTCCATTATCGACGAAGAAATTCGCACCTTGATGGTCACTTCATCCGGTCCGGGTGAAGGGAAATCCACCACTACGGCCAATTTGGCGGTTGTGTTTGCCCAGCAGGGAAAACGCGTCTTGCTCGTAGATGCCGATATGAGAAAGCCTACCGTTCATTATACATTTGGCTTGACCAATACATTTGGCCTCACGAACGTGCTCACCCGGCAAATGGAACTGGCAGAGGCAGCGAAAACGACAAACGAGGAACTGTTGCACGTCTTAACGTCGGGCCCCATCCCGCCCAATCCGGCGGAACTGTTAAGTTCCCGCGGGATGAAACAATTTCTCGACGTGGCATTGGCGGAATATGATTTGGTAATGTTCGATACCCCTCCCGTATTGGCAGTAACCGATGCGCAAGTGTTGTCTAATCAATGTGATGGAACGATTTTGGTCATCTCCAGCGGCAAAACGGAAATCGAGTCGGCCCAGAAAACAAAGGATCTGCTGGAAGCGGCCAAAGCAAAAATCCTGGGTGTTGTGCTCAATAACAAGAAAATGAATAAAAATGACAACTATTACTATTATGGAACAAAGTGACACTCGACAAGCCTCGCTATTTACTTGTAAAATAGTTATAGTAATATAAGACGAAGAATGGTTATATCTATTCATAAGGGAGGGAACCAAATGATAGATATACATTGTCATATATTGCCCGGCGTAGATGATGGGGCCGCAGACTTTACGGAAAGCCTGGAAATGGCACATGCCGCGGCCAAAGAAGGCATCAAAAAGATCATTGCCACACCCCATCATCAAAATGGCAGTTACGTCAATTACAAAGAGGACATCATCCAAAAAACAAACGAATTAAATGAGTATTTACAGTCCGAACAGGTAAAGGTGGAAATCTTGCCCGGGCAGGAAACAAGAATATACGGTGAAATGGTAGAAGACTATGAACAGGGGGAAATCCTGCCGCTTGCCGAAGTATCGACATATGTGTTTGTCGAGCTTCCTTCCGGGCATGTTCCCCGTTATACAGAACAACTATTATTCGACCTGCAAATGAAAGGTTTAACACCGGTCATTGTGCATCCGGAAAGAAATGCGGAGCTGATCGAGCAGCCGGACAAATTGTATCAATTTGTCAAAAACGGTACGGCTACCCAAGTAACGGCAGCCAGTCTGGTCGGCTATTTCGGAAAAAAGATCCAAAAGTTTTCCGAAGACTTGATTCAAGCCAATTTAACGCATTTTATCGCTTCAGATGCGCATAACACGACGACAAGGGCGTTTAAAATGGAAGAAGCTCTTGAAGCCGTCAATGGAAAATTCGGAACAGACACACTGTTTATGTTAATGGATAATTCGGATTTGGTCGTGGATGGAAAAGACATTCTCCGCGAGTATCCCGAAAGAATTAAAAAGAAAAGGCTATTTGGCCTTTTTTAGTGTTTGCGACCAAGCATGGTCATTTAGTACCAATGATAAAAACATGTATCGGTCATGTCTCCCAGCCGTTATCATTGGAGGCACTCGGTCATGCTGTGGGTAGGCCCTGAGACCTACCTTAGACGCCCGTCGTCGAGAGTGTGGCGTGAGGATGGGTTAGATGCCCAATTTTAAATTAATGAAAGAATTAAATGTTTAATGAAAGGGTATAAGCTGATGTATGCGTTTTCATTAAACATTTAATTGCATAATTACAAAATCAGTTATAATTTTATGAGTGATTTGTATTACAATGTATGTACCTGTTGTTTTAAATTTTTGAAGAAAAGAAGGGATTCATGTTGACTTATCAAAAGCGGGTGCCGCTGTTGATGCTCCTTGATTCCGCGATTGTTTTGTGTTCGATCTATATCGGCTTTTTTATTTTGCATCCCTATTCGGACTTTTATAATTCCAAAACGCTTTTTATGAGTGCGGTCGTCCTGTTGATCAGCCACCATATCTTTGCTTTTATGTATAGGCTGTACCACAAAGCGTGGGAATATGCGAGCGTCGGTGAGTTGATGATCATTACTAAGGCGGTCACCTTTTCAATCGGAATTGCGGCGTTGGCCCAGTTTATTGGTACCGGCAATATTTACTTGCGGGTCCTGTTTATAACGTGGATGCTGCATATGCTCTTAATCGGGGGATCACGGTTCTCATGGAGAATGTACAGAGACCGATACATAAAACCAAAGATCGAA
This sequence comes from Siminovitchia jepli, assembly GCF_047228825.1. Lineage (NCBI taxonomy): Bacteria > Bacillati > Bacillota > Bacilli > Caryophanales > Bacillaceae > Siminovitchia > Siminovitchia jepli. The sequence goes on along the minus strand of NZ_JBFEGN010000026.1, from coordinate 14,268 downwards.
AAAAAGCGAACGTTAATCGTCGGGGCTGGTTCCGGGGGAACGACCCTGGCGAGACAGTTGCTGCACAGCAATGATGTGGATTTGGAGCCGGTGGCATTCGCAGATGATGATCCGAGAAAGTTTATGTTGGAAATGTATGGATTGAAAGTGTGCGGCGGAATTGATGACATTCCCTTAATCGTAAGAGAAAATAGAATCGAAAACATTATTATCGCCATCCCGTCTTTGCCCAAAAAAGAAGTCAGGCGGATCTACGAAACATGTGCCAAAACGGATGCCGAGATTAAAATTATGCCGCTGATTGAAGACGTCATGACGGGGAAAGTCGAAGTAAGCGCCCTTCGGAATGTAGAAGTGGAGGATTTGCTTGGACGCGAACCGGTGGAACTGGATATTTGCAGCATTACCGAATCAATCAAAGGGTCGACCGTCCTTGTTACGGGGGCAGGCGGATCGATCGGGTCGGAAATATGCCGGCAAATTTGTCAATTTGAACCGAGAGAAATCATTCTTCTCGGCCATGGCGAATACAGCATTTACAACATTGATATGGAACTTCGCCAAAAATACGGAGACAAAATCGGCATCTTCCCGGTAATAGCGGACGTCCAGGACCGCGAGCGCATTATGGAAGTAATGGATACACACAGGCCAGACGTTGTCTATCATGCTGCAGCCCATAAACATGTACCGCTCATGGAGTACAATCCCAGGGAAGCGGTAAAAAACAACATATTCGGCACGAAAAATGTAGCCGAAGCTGCTGATACATATAAAGTGAATACGTTTGTTCTTGTTTCAACGGACAAAGCGGTCAACCCGCCAAACGTGATGGGAGCAACAAAACGCATTGCCGAAATGATCATCCAAAACATGGCCAAAATCAGCCATACAAAGTTTGTCGCCGTTCGTTTCGGGAACGTTCTTGGCAGCCGCGGCAGCGTCATCCCGCTATTTAAAAAGCAAATTGAAGCCGGGGGTCCCGTTACCGTCACGCATCCGGACATGACACGCTACTTTATGACAATTCCGGAAGCATCTCGGCTCGTCATCCAAGCCGGAGTGTTGGCCCGCGGGGGGGAAGTGTTCGTTCTTGACATGGGTGAACCTGTCAAAATCGCCGACCTGGCGAAAAACCTGATTACACTTTCGGGATATACCGTTGAAGAAATAGGTATTGAATATACCGGGATCCGACCGGGCGAAAAAATGTACGAAGAGCTGTTGAATGACAACGAAATACAAGAAAAGCAGATATTTCCAAAAATCCATATTGGGAAGGCGGAGCCGATTGATGCTTCCGAGCTATTCAGCTTAATCAGCCATTTGGAAAATGCGCCGATGGAGAAAGTGAAAGATATCATTGTAGGAGCGGCAAACAGGAAGCCTGAGCGGACCGTACAGCTTGCTAAATAAATGGAGGTACATAAGTTGAAAAAAGTTAAAAAAGCGATCATTCCGGCTGCGGGCCTGGGAACAAGATTTTTGCCGGCAACGAAAGCCATGCCGAAAGAAATGCTCCCGATCGTAGATAAACCGACCATTCAATATATCGTAGAAGAAGCGATTGCATCAGGTATTGAAGACATTATTATTGTAACAGGAAAAGGGAAACGGGCCATTGAGGATCATTTCGACAACAACTTCGAATTGGAAGACAACCTGGTCAAAAAAGAAAAATTTGATTTATTGGCAAAGGTAAAAGCATCATCAAATGTTGACATCCATTATATTCGTCAAAAAGATCCGAAAGGTCTCGGCCATGCCGTCTGGTGTGCACGAAAATTCATTGGCGATGAACCATTTGCGGTACTATTGGGAGATGACATCGTCCAAGCTGATACTCCAGGACTAAGACAGTTAATCGAACAATACGAAGAAACGCAATGTTCGGTTGTCGGTGTCCAGCAAGTTGGAGATCAGGAAACCGACCGTTATGGCATTGTAGACCCTATATCAAAGGAAGGCCGGCGCTACCAAGTGAAACAATTCGTGGAAAAGCCGAAATTGGGAACAGCGCCATCCAACTTGGCGATCATGGGCAGATATGTCTTTACGCCGGAAATCTTCTCTTATTTGGATAAACAGGAAATTGGTGCTGGTGGCGAGATTCAACTGACTGACGCGATTCAAAAATTAAACGAAGAACAGAAAGTCTACGCCTATGACTTTGAAGGCAAACGCTATGACGTCGGCGAAAAGTTGGGCTTCATAACAACTACCATTGAAATGGCCCTGCAGCATGATGATTTACGAGTTGACCTGCTGACCTATCTTGAAGAAGTTATGGCCAAAGAAAAATTAGTAAAATAAATCACGCAGCCTCTGTTCATATTATGGTTTATGTGATATGGGCAGGGGCTTTTTTCTGTTGTCCATAAAAAATACAAAGAAAAATACAACGGTACCTCAGGAAGGAAGTATCAAGCAGTGACTGATAAAATATTTCTCTCATCACCGCATATGAGTGATGAAGGTTATGAAATGCAATATGTAAAGGAAGCTTTTGATACAAACTGGATAGCACCCCTTGGAGAAAATGTAAATCAATTTGAAATAGAGCTGGCCAAGAAAGTGGGATCTAAGGCTGCTGCAGCTCTTTCTTCCGGGACGGCAGCCATTCATCTAGCATTAAAAGCTGCCGGGGTCGGAGAAGGAGATATCGTCTTCTGCCAATCACTCACTTTTTCGGCCACAGCGAATCCTATTATCTACCAAAATGCTATTCCAGTCTTTATAGACAGTGATCATGAAACATGGAATATGTGCCCTAAAGCATTGGAAAAGGCTTTTAATAAATATCCTGAAGTAAAAGCTGTGATTGTAGTTCATCTATATGGTTTATCGGCAGATATGGATAAAATTTTAGACCTTTGTAAAAAATATAACGTTGTCTTAATCGAAGACTCTGCCGAAAGCCTGGGTACTTATTATAAGGGAAAGCATACAGGGACTTTTGGTGACTATGGGATCTTTTCATTTAATGGGAATAAAATCATTACCACTTCAGGTGGCGGAATGCTTGTATCTGATAATGAAGAAATGATTCAAAAAGTGAAATTTTGGGCCACTCAATCAAGAGATGCGGCAAGACACTATCAACACAGTGAATTAGGGTATAATTATCGAATGAGCAACGTTCTCGCTGGGATAGGTCGCGGACAACTAAAAGTATTGGATCAACGAGTAGAAAAAAAGAAATATATATTTGATTTTTATAAAAGAGAGTTGGGCGAACTTGATGGTGTAAAGTTCATGCCAGTTAATGAATGGAATGAACCAAATTATTGGCTGAGTGCAATGTTTTTGACCGGCAAAGTAAGACCTATTGATATTATGGAAGCTCTGGAAGCCGAAAATATTGAATCAAGACCTGTTTGGAAGCCGATGCATATGCAGCCGTTCTTTGAGAAATTTGATTTTCTGGGCAAAAATGTAGCGGAATTGCTATTTGAAAATGGTGTGTGCTTACCGTCGGATACAAAGATGACAGATGATCATTTAGATAAAGTATGCAGGAAAATTAAGGGGTTGTGGGATAGATAATGAGAGCAGTCAACCTATTTATAAAAAGATTAATAGATATCTTTGGAAGTAGTATAGGGCTATTAATAATATCACCTGTTCTTATTATTGCAGCTTTACTTATAAAGCTCACAATGCCTGGTCCTATATTCTTTAAACAAGAACGTGTAGGAAAGAATAAAAAGTTATTTTACATATTAAAGTTACGTACGATGAAAGTTGATAAAGAAGCTGAGGAAAATCTGGATTTCTCTAAGGATAAAGACAGGTTAACAGCTGTTGGTAAAATATTAAGAAGGACAAAAGTTGATGAACTACCTCAACTAATTAACGTGTTGGTAGGTGATATGAGCTTAGTAGGGCCAAGACCAACAGTTATGAAACAAATAGAAGGCTACACTGATTTTCAACTACAACGTCTCAATATGCGACCAGGAATGACGGGTCTTGCTCAGGTGAATGGAAACATTACATTGCCATGGGAACAAAGAATTGAATACGATATTGAATATATAAGAAACTTTTCGATTGTACTTGATTGTAAGATATTTTTTAAGACGATAGCAATTGTATTGTTTGGTGAGGAGAAATTCAAAAAAGTGAAAATGACAAATTCCCAAAATCAAGTGGTTGAAAAATAAACGATTTTTAAAGTAACAATAAGAGGAGATTAAAATGAAGTCTATTCTGATAGGTTCAGTTGGTTCGAGCAAAATAATACTGGAAGAAATGATAAAACTAAACTTTCCAATTGATATGGTTTTTTCCCTAGATGAACAGTATTCAGAAAACGTATCGGGGTATTATCCAATTCATGAAATTGCAAAAGAAAGTAAAATTCCATATAGAAAATTTAAAAAAATAAACACCCCCGAGCATATAGCAATAATTAAAAAAATAAACCCAGATTACATTTTCGTTATTGGATTATCACAATTAATTGGTAGGGATATTATAGAGGCGGCAAAAAAAGGTGTTATTGGATTTCATCCTACTCCTCTCCCCAAATTTAGAGGTAGGGCAGCCATGGTCTGGCAAGTTCTATTGGGTGTCAAAGCAACTAAATGTACATTATTCTTTATTGATGATGGAATAGATTCTGGTGATATTATTGGTCAGGAAGACTATGTTATTGATGATACAGACTATGCTATTGATGTGAGTCGGAAGTGTCAACAAGCATTTAAACGTCTTATACAAAAAGTGCTTCCAAAATTATTAGACGGCTCTATAAAACCAGTCAAACAAAATGAGGAAGAAGCAACATATTTGTTAAAGAGAACACCAGAAGATGGATTGATTGATTGGAATGAGCCTGCTGAAAAAATTCAGAGGTTGATTAGGGCAGTCTCAAAACCTTATCCGGGAGCTTTTTCAAAATATGATGGGAAACATAAAGTGATTTTTTGGAAAGCAGATTATATGGATAATAACAAATATATTGGATTACCTGGACAAATAGCGGCGATTGCTGAGGAATATATAGATATTCTATGTAAAGAAGGATTGCTACGAGTATATGAATACGAAAATGCAGATCAAGTAAGATTAATTGTAGGACATAAATTCAAATAATTGATAAATTGCGGGTGAAAAAAGTGAGGATACTTGTATTTGCGCCACACAATGATGATGAGGTGCTAGGTGTTGGTGGTACAATGGCTAAATATTCAAAAATGGGACATGAAGTTTATGTATGTGAAGTAACTTCCGGTCCACAAAAAGAGCTATTACAAACTGAGGCGAAAAAAGCACATAAAGTACTTGGGGTAAAAGAGGCATTTTTTTTGGATTTACCTTCTGTAAAACTCAGAAATATGACTTCGATAGAAATCAATTCTAAAGTTTCAGCGGTGGTTAATAAAATTAAGCCAAATATAGCTTTTATTCCACATAAAGGTGATATGCACTTAGACCATGGAGAGGTTGCAGAAAGTGCCATGGTAGCATTAAGACCGGTTAATAATCCACAATTAAAAGCTATTTATGCTTATGAAACATTGTCTGAAACAGAGTGGAATATACCATCTTGTGATAATGCCTTTGTTCCGAATGCATGGAGTGATATATCAGACACAATAGAATTGAAACTCGAAGCTATGAAATGCTATGAAAGCCAACTTAAAGAATTTCCAAATCCAAGATCACTTGAAGCTATTGAGGCTTTATCTAAATTCAGGGGCTCTACTATTTGTGTAAGGAATGCAGAGAGCTTTATGGTAATAAGAAATATTTTTTAAACATTAGGGGAAATTACCGAAAATTGTAATTAATTATCCGTGATATGTGATATTGGAGTGATTGAAATGGGAATTTCACTAAGAAAATTTCAAGAAAGTGATATACCTTATAAAGTTCGATGGATAAATGATGAAAATAATAATAAATACCTTCATTATGATCTACCACTTAGTGAAGATAAGACTATGATATGGTTTAAAACACTTAAAGGCAGAAACGATAGGGTTGATTATACGATTACATATAACGGTGTACCCGTTGGATTAATAGGATTATTAAATATTGATAATAAAAATAAGAAAGCTGAATATTATATTTGCCTTGGTGATGAAAAATATAAAGGTAAAGGAATTGCAAGTATAGCAACAGACCTTTTAATTAAAATAGGATATAGTGAGCTTGGATTACAAAAGATTTACTTATACACAGAGGTAGAAAATATCAAAGCTCAAAAGCTATTTGAAAAGGTAGGTTTTAAAAAAGAAGGGTTAATGAAAAATGATTTAATTCATAATGGAAAAAAAATAGATAGATATGCCTATGGATTAGATGTAGATGTCTATATTAAAAGAAATAAGGGTGGATATAAGTGAATCTGGGTAAACACCAAGCCACACCAATTCAAAGAATTAGTAATAACCTAAATAAAAATACTTTCTTTATAAAACGTGACGATCTTCTACCAATATCTTTTGGGGGCAATAAAGCAAGAAAAGCTGTTCTTTTTTTTGAAGAATTAAAGAGAAAAAACTTCGATTCTGTAGTGACATACGGTAGTAGTAGTTCAAACCATTGTCGAGTTGTAGCCAACATTGCTGCTGCAAAAGGAATTCCATGTCATATCATTTCACCAAGTGAATCTTATCAAAACACCACTAATAGTAAAATGATTAGATTGTTTGGAGCATTCGTTACACGGTGTCCTGTGTCAGACGTAAGTTTGACTATTAAGAGAAAGTTGGATGAGCTAAAAAAACAAGGGTATAAACCCTATTTTATCCCAGGCGGAGGGCATGGTGATATTGGAACACAGGCATATGTAAAAGCATATGAAGAAATTGTAGACTATGAAAGGTCATTAGGTATCCATTTTGACTACATATTTCATACAACTGGAACAGGAACTACACAAGCTGGACTTGTATGTGGAAAACTATTGCGTGCCGATCAAAGAGAAATAATTGGAATAAGCAATGCGCGAAAAAATGCTTACGGCAGTCAAGTTGTTCTTGATAGTGTTAATAGTTATTTAAAGGGCTTAGATATAGGGCCAATAGGTCTTGAAGAAATATCATTTATAGATGAATATGTACTTGACGGCTATGGTTCTTATAACGATGAAATTTTGGAAACTATAAAAGAAGTTCTAATAAACGATGGTATCCCGCTGGATACTACATATACAGGAAAAGCCTTTTGGGGCATGAAAGAGTTTATAAAAAAGAATCAAGTTACAAGTAAGAAGATTCTTTTTATCCATACTGGTGGAACCCCATTGTTTTTTGATAAATTGGAGGATCTTATTAATGAAGGATGATTTAAACGTATTAATACTCAGCTGTGGAACAAGAAATAAAATAGTAAATTATTTTAAAAAAGAATTGCAAGGAAAAGGACTTGTAATGGCAACAGACTGCAGTAATTTAGCTCCAGCCTTATATGATGCGGATAAACATTTTATTGTTCCAAGGATGGAAGATGAAGGATACTTAGATGCTATTCTCTCCATTTGTAAAGAAAATAATATAAAGGCAGTCCTATCTTTAATAGATCCAGAACTTAGTCTTCTTGCGAAACACAAACAAGCGTTTTTGAATATTGGTACAATGCCTATTGTATCAGATTATGATTTAATAGAAATGTCTTTTGATAAATATAAGATGTTTGAATTTTTAATTCAGAACGGGTTTCGAACTGTTAAAAGTTATATAGACAAAGAACAGTTTTTCAAAGATGTTGAAACTGGAGTCATTAACTATCCAGTATTTGTGAAACCTGTAAAAGGCAGTGCAAGTATAAATATTAATATAGTTTCATCAAAAGAAGAAATTGAGTTGTTATTTAGTCGATTTGATAATTTGATGATACAAGAGTTAGTGAACGGAACTGAATACGGTGTTGATGTATATATTGATATGATTTCTGGTGAACCAGCTGCCATTTTTATAAAAGAAAAAATTAAGATGAGAGCTGGTGAAACAGATAAATCAGTTTCTGTTAAAGACGAAAGACTTTTTAAGCTAGTAAAGAGGTTTATAAAAAAAGCAAATTTTAAAGGTATTATTGACATCGACATTTTTAAAATTAATGGTGAATATTACATTTCTGAGGTAAACCCTCGTTTTGGTGGAGGTTATCCACATGCATATGAATGTGGAGTAAACGTACCAGCAATGATCGTTAATAATATGTGTGGAAAAAAGAACTTAGATGTAAGCCTTAATTATGATGAGAACTGTTACATGATGAAGTTTAATGAAGTGAAAATATTTAAAAATAAAAAAGTGTGAGGATCTCAAATGAGTTTTGGATTTAATAGAATTAGGAATCTAGCTTTTTGGTTTATTGATACACTAAAAGGTGGAAACGTCAGAGACTATTATATTAATCTGAAAGAAATAGAAGAAGCCGATAGTGATTCACCGTTAATAAAAGAAAAACAAAAAAAAGCAATCGAGCAACTTGTGAAACATGCTATATCAACTACTAAATATTATAAATCTAATTATACCAATAGGAGTTTCGATCAATTTCCAATTATCAACAAAAATATTATACGCTCTCAGCAAAAAGATTTTATATCAGAATCCTATAAAAATACTAAATTAATAACAATGCAAACGAGTGGTTCCACAGGGACACCGTTTATTTGTTATCAAAATCCTGAAAAAAAGAAAAGGGTTATTGCTGAACTAATATATTATAATGAAAAATTAGGTTACTTTGTAGGTAAAAACCTAATTTTTTTAAGATCCTTATCCGCAGAAAGTAGTAATTCAAAAAAAATATTAAGGTTTCTACAAAATCAAACCTTAATTAATGTAAGTGAATTAGATGATGAAGTAATTGAAAAAATGTTGAGAGAAGTTGAGAGAAAGTCAGCAAATGGCTCCGTTCTTATGTCATATGCATCAACCTTGGACGCTTTCCGAGACTATTTTATGCGAACTGATAAGAAATATAACTTTAATATTTCTGGGATAATAAGTGGTTCCGAGATGCTTTATGATGAAACACGTGATGTCATGGAAAAAGTTTTTAAATGTAAATGTGTATCAAGGTATTCCAATCAGGAAAACGGTATTTTAGGTCAGGATAATATTGAGAATAATACCTTTTTAATTAATGAAGCTCATTATTTTATAGAAATATTTAAAATGGATAAAGATATTCCTGCTGAACCTGGTGAAGTTGGGAGAATAGTTATTACAGATCTTTATAATTATGCAATGCCTATGATTCGTTATGATACGGGGGATATAGGTGCAATTAAATATATAGAGGTTAATAGTGTCAAGAAAAAGGTGATTTATAATTTTGGTGGCAGGAAGATAGATATGGTATATACAGTGGATGGAACGATTCTTTCTCCACATAAAATTTCTGTTACTTTTTGGTCATTTTCTGATATTAAACAATTTCAGTTTTTACAGTTGGGTCCTCAGGAGTATCAAGTGATTTTAAACGTTGAACCTACCTTTAAAGAAGAAATAAAAGTTGCAGAAAAACTATATAATTTATTAGGGAAATCCGCGGTAATTACGTTTAGTTATGTGAATGATATTCCTGCCCTTTCTTCTGGTAAAAGAAAATATATAATGAATAAATGGGAGAAATAATTTTATGAGTTTAAATTATGCTATCTCTAAAGTGAAAAAGTTATGGAATGGGATAGATACTTATATCAATCCAAAATTAAATTGGTTTATTAAAGCTAGTATTACATTAGATTTTCTAACTACTGTTTTATTATATGGAGCCGGAGTAAACGATTATTTTCAATATAAATTATACAAAAGAAGGCATTCAGCTCGAAAAGACTTTGTGGTTTATAAGAAAAGAATGAAAATAGTTAAAACATTTAATGATGAATCTGATAGGAATATCTTTAATTCTAAAGAAAGGTTTAACAAAGTATTTAAAGATTATATAGGAAGAGAGTGGTTATCCGTCAAGGATTCAAATCTTGCTCTATTTGAAGAATTTACAGAAAGAGTACCGAAATTTATTGTAAAACCAAATGAAGGTAGTCATGGTAAAGGTATTCGGGTTATAGAGGTGGAAAATATTAAGGATAAAGAGTCCTTATATGAGGAATTAAAAAAAGAAGAAGTACTCATAGAAGAACTCATTATACAACATGATGAGTTAGCTACCTTTAATCCTACTTCAGTTAATAGTTTAAGAGTGGTCACTTTATTTTGTCCGGATAATAAAGTACGCGTTATGACCGCAAATCTAAGAATGGGAAACGGTCAAAAGTATGCAGATAATTTTCATCATAATGGAATCGCTGCACTTCTAGATGTTGAAACAGGCATTGTTGTTACAAAGGGTGTTGATAGAGACTTAAAAGAATATATTACCCATCCTTATACTGGTAAACAAATTATTGGATTTAAAATACCGTTTTGGAGGGAAGTTGTAGAGACCGTATCTAATGCCGCTCGTTTAGTTCCTACTGTGGGTTATATAGGTTGGGATGTAGCTATTGGCAACGATGGTAGAATTTTTCTAATAGAAGGAAATTCAGCAGCAGACCCGGATATATCTCAAATCCCGGATCAGATTGGAAAGTGGCCATTATATAAAGATTTTGTAAAAGAGAAGCAGAGATCATAGATTGAAAAGCGTATTTAATTTTTAACATGACTTTAATTACATGATTTACAAAATAGTTTATCAGATGATAAGAACTAAAAAATTCAGATGGAGTAAGGGAAAATTGGAAAAAAATATGGCAAATGTTAAGATTAGTTTTATTGGAGATATAATGTGTGAAAAGCCCCTGTTAAATGCAGCACTTAAGAATGATAACACGTATGATTTTGATTCGGTATTTTGTTCAATGAAGAAAGTTTTTATGAAATCTGATTACATTGTAGGAAATCTTGAAACAGTTTGTGCAGGAGAAAAACTAGGTTATACAAACCATATATATAGCTTTAATACACCAGAAGAATTTATTAAATCAATCAAGAATTCAGGTGTGGATTTAGTTACTACTGCTACTAATCATTGTTTAGACAGAGGTGTAGAAGGGTTAAAGAATAACTTAGCAACACTAAAAAAATATAAGCTTGATAATATTGGAACACATGATTCAATCGAAGAAAGGGAACAAGTGTTCGTTAAGGATTTTAACGGTATAAAAGTTGCCTTTTTAAATTATACCTATGGTACTAATACACTTATAAATGAGGTAATCTTAAACAAAAATGAGAGATTCCATGTAAATTTACTAAAACCACAGTGTGAAGAAATAAAAAAGTTAGAAAAAAAATTGACATCTAAAAGTTTAAAATCTAGGATTGCCCGTACCATCTTTAAAATTATTACTGTAGAACAGTGGATAAGGCTCAAACGTACTTTGGGTTTAGCTTATAAAAAGGCCTATCAAGATGACAGTTTAGAGGGAATTGATCAAGATTACCTAGAGCAAATTAAACTAGATATCCAAAAAGCAAAGGCAAAGTCTGATTTTGTGATTATGTGCATGCATAGTGGAGGTCAGTTTAATGTAGAGCCAGGTAAATTCAGTAAATTTATGATGAACTTCATGAAAGAAAATGGAGTAAATGTTGTTGTAGGAAATCATCCACATATTGTACAAAAATGTGAGAGATTTTCAACTGGCATGATTGGGGCTTATTCACTTGGCAACTTTAGCATATCTCCTAGTTCGGTATACATATTGCACGAAAATCTTCCAGAATACTCTATAATGATGCATATTTATTTAGAAAAAAACAAAAATAATATAAGACTATCAAAAGCGACATTTTCTATATTAAAAATAATTGAAAGTAAAAACCATAACCTAACTGTGTATCCAGTTATTGAATTAATCAAAAAGGCAAAAGATGAAAAAGAAAAAAAAGAATTAATTAATGATGTTACAATTATCTATAACCGGTTTTTAAATAAAAATATCAAAAATATAGAAATTAGAGATGAATTTATAATTGAATGATGCAATTGTAAAAAAGTATAGAAAATTCCTGTGATGTAGTTCATCTATTCTATTTCCCGTTTTTTTCTTTGAGTTTTGATCTGCTCAACCACATGATCAATCAACAAGAACTCGGTAATTTGATGGCCTTGTAGATCCCCCTAATTTGTTAGACGTTTTTACGTTTTTATTATGCCTAGATAGTTTTTAGAGCGAGGATTTAAAAGATATCCTTTATTAATGCATGTCAATTAAGCCCTTTTCCTTTATAATTAAAGGAGCATCTCTTACGTGTTAAAGATTGTGTCTGTAACTACTATTATTAAAAGTCAGGAGAGATGCTCCACTTTTTATTTACTGTAAGCATCGAGATAAATAGCTTTGAACTATGAAAATGAGCTCTACTGATATAAAATTAATAAAAGTTTAGAGGAATTATTAAAGCATATTAGAGACCAGAGCCTGACTAAAACTAGTACGTCTTTCGGTGAACTTGATATTGAGAGTCGGAAATGGATGGGGACATTAAAAAACTGTAAAAACTTGTATTAGATAACTATACCTCGGACGGATATACAGCCATTACGTTTTTCAATCCCAACATTAATTTAACTATAATTGAAATCTAACAGCTTTTTAAAAGCAATAAAAAGTTATCACACTAATTTACAAAAGCATAAATTATTTTTTCTAATATAAAAATTAAAAATGAATGAAGAAAGGGATTTTTTGATGAAGGTATGTTTTTTTACCCATTATAGTTACACAAATCAAGATGGTGCTACACTTTCATTAATAAACATCGTTAATGAAATGGTTGAAAGAGGCATAGAAGTAATTGTAGTTATACCTAATAAAAACATTCAATTTCCTATAAAGCATGAAAAAGTTAAATGTATAGTAATCCCAGCTTTTTCAATGCGTGTTCCTATTCATTATAACGGCATAATGAGTTATGTAAAAGGAAAAGTAAAATCTTTAAGAAATTGGTTTTCTATGAAAAAAGCCTTATCCATAATAAAAGAGGAAAGGCCAGATATTATTCATATTAATGGGCTAGATTCTGGAATTGGAGCAGAAGTAGCTATAAAGCTTGGTATACCATACTTTTGGCATATTAGACAGTTATTAGATGATGATCTAGGGTTACGCCTTTATAATGAGAAAAAAATTTACAAATTGCTAAAAAAAGCCCAGTCTATTATTGCTATTTCAAAAACAATTAAGGAAAAATATGAAAAAATTTTAAATAAAAATCTAGTATTAATTTACAATGGCATCCCTATTGAAAAATACCGCATTGATGAGAAAATCCGTTTTTCAAAAAAGGTAATTAATATACTGCTTGCTGGTAGAATTGTTGAAAAAAAAGGACAGCTTGATGCGGTTAAAGCAGTATCTCATCTAGTAAAATCAGGTACAAAAAATATTCAATTGATTTTGGCAGGAAATGCACAAGATATTAACTATACAAAAACTATTAAAGAATTTATTTATGCACATAATCTACAGGAATTCATTAAAATAATTGATCATGTCGAAGATCTTAGACAATTAAGATCTAACTGTGATATAGGGCTTATATGTTCGAAAAAGGAAGCATTTGGTAGAGTTACGATAGAAACAATGCTTTCAAGAATGTTGGCTATCGGAGCTAATACGGGAGGTACAGCCGAAATAATAGATAATAACGTTAATGGTTTGCTTTATCAAGAGGGAGATTATTTAAGTTTAGCTAAAAAAATAGAATATGCAATTGCTAACAAAGATGAGATGAATACTCTTATCGATTTGGGTTATAAAACAGTGATTGAACGCTATTCAATATCGCGAGTTGTAGATCAAATAATTAACCTTTATGAAGAAGTGATGAGTGGAAGGTTAGATAAAGAGGTAAGTTAATATGCAATATGTTGTAATTTTATTTTTGTTTTTATGCGTGTTTTTTAGCTATATAAAAGAAAAAAATATTTATAATCCAATTACGCTATTTTCTCTTTACTGGCTTCTGGTTATATTATTTGCCTCATTGGAGCTTTATGGTTTGTATACTACAAGTCAACAAGCATACTTATTCATAGGATTAGGTATGTTCAGTTTCGCTTTTGGGTATTCAATAAGAATTAAAGACCTACCCCATCAAAAATTATGTAAAAAAGAAACTAAGTTTTTAGTCCGATACAAACTTTACATAATTATTAATATATTAATAATTATATTCTTATTATTTAGAGTAGCGGACTTGCTTATTTTAATATACTCTCGGTATTCCAAACGAGTAAATTCCTGAATTCCCAAAAATTTACTGGAAATGGAGTGTAATCTGATGA